>CAJLUP010000078.1 GCA_905209865.1 uncultured Lachnospiraceae bacterium | reverse complement strand
TGCTTCATTCCTAGAATATAAATGGAAAGAAAGACGGCGAAGTTTGTCAGTGTGATCGGTACAGGACTAAACGGCAGAGGAATGGAAAGAGGTCCAAGGATACATGTAACTGCTGTCATAAGTCCGATCATAGTGAGCTGTCGTGTCGTATTTGTCTGATCGGCAGTGATAGGTTGATTCATAAGATTACTCCTTTGTTATAAAATGTACAGCTTTATATAAGGAAGAGACGTTTCTTTCATAATTGCTGCCGATCGTAGTATAATGGAAAAAAGAAAGAAAGTCAACTAAAAATAAAAAAAGGTTTACAATTAAACTTCTATTATATTTGCGAGAGTCTATTATAATTCACGATATTTTTATAAACAGCAGAGGCAATGCATGTTATAATGCCATATGAATAAGGATGTCAGATCTGCTGTGAATCAAGCGGTGAGCAGCGGGTGGACACCCGGGGAAAGCGGCATCCGAGGAGAAGAATTTATGTTTGGATATGTGACGGTATGTGAACCGGAATTGAAGGTAAAAGATTTGAAAAAATACAAGGCATATTATTGTGGTTTGTGTCATGTATTGAAAGAGGAGTATGGATTTACAGGTCAGATGACACTTACATATGACATGACATTCGCAATTATTTTGTTATCTTCGCTATATGAAAGTGACGCAAGGCTTGATATGCATCGATGCAAAGTGCATCCGGTAAAAAAGCAGATGATGTTGACGAATGAGATTACATCATATGGAGCGGCGATGAATGTTTTGATGGCGTATTATCATATGGAAGACGACTGGGAAGATGACCGGAAAGTTTCCGGCTTGGCAGCGAAAACGATGCTGCACGGTAAGGTGAAAAAGATTGTTGAACAATATCCGAGACAGAGTAAAGTGATTCAATCGGCGCTGGAAGAATTGTCTGTTTGTGAAAAGGAAGAGAGCACGGATTTGGATAAAACGGCAGGATGTTTCGGGAAACTGATGGAAGAACTTTTTTTGTATAAGACAGATCAGTGGGAAGGAACGCTTCGCAGAATGGGATTTTTCATGGGAAAATTTATCTATCTGATGGATGCTTATGAAGATCTTCCAAAAGACATGGAAAAGGGACGTTATAATCCTTTGAAGAAGATTGCACAGGAAGCCGGATATGAAGAGAAAATGAAACAGATTTTATGTATGATGATTGCAGAGAGTACGGCAGAATTTGAGAAGCTCCCATGCCTTTCGGATATAGACATTTTGCGGAATATATTGTATGATGGAGTGTGGAATTGTTATAATAAGATACAGAGAAAGAAAAGTGAGGAACAGAAAAAATGATAAATAACCCGTATGAAGTGCTCGGCGTTTCTCCGAGTGCGTCGGATGATGAGATAAAAAAGGCATATCGCGATCTTACCAGAAAGTATCATCCGGATGCGAATATTGATAATCCTCTTGCGGATTTAGCAGAAGAAAAGTTTAAACAAGTTCAGGAAGCGTATGATATGATCATGAAAGAAAGAGCGTCGGGCGGCGGATATTCTTACGGATACGGCTCTTCGTCAGGAAGTTCTTCTTACAATGGATACGGCGCAAATTATCAGAGTGCGCAGCAGGATCCGAGACTTCAGGCGGCTGTGAATTATATCAACAGCAGAAGATTTCGTGAGGCGCTCAATACGCTTGACCAGATAAATGAGCGTTCTGCAATCTGGTATTACTTAAGCGGCTGTGCGAATGCGGGTCTTGGAAATAATGTGCTTGCGCGAGATCATGCGGCGCAGGCAGTGAATATGGAACCGAACAATATGCAGTACAGACAACTTTTGAATCAGTTGAATTATACGAGCAGCCGTTATCAGAACAGTTCTTATGGCAACGGCTATAGCAGCGGCACAACTCCGTGCGGTACAGGAAATATGTGCTGTGACTTGTTTGTTGCAGATTCGTTGTGTGAATGTATGGGAGGAGATTTGTGTTCATGCATGTAAAGGCAAAGACAATGGCGTTTGGCGGACTTCTTTTGGCGCTGACAGTTATCTTCATGGTACTTGGCAGTGTGATTGAGACGAGTACGCTGTTTCTGCTTGCGGCGGCATCTTTTTTTGTAGGGATTGTTGTCCGGGAATTTGGTCTGAGAACCGGGGCGGCGTTTTATGTGGCAGGAGTAATACTCGGATTTGCTGCAGCGCCGAATAAGTTTTATGTGTTTACATTTGCAGCGATGGGATTTTACATATGGGGGAGAGAGGCTGCCTGGAGACAGATTACGGCGCATGTGAGACAGGAGAAGAGCAAAGCAGTCTTTCTTCTTTCGAAATATGTGATTTTTAATATTGTGTATATTCCGATTGTTCTGATCTTTCGAAATATGCTGTTTACAAAAGCGGTATCAGGAACAGTTTTGACGGTGATTATTATTGCCGGGCAGATTGGTCTGCTTATCTACGATAAAGCCTATGATTATGTTCAAGTTTATATTTGGGGAAAAATGCGTGCAAGAGTGATGTCGTAAGGGTAGAAAAGATGCGGGATCTTCTTTGCTTCGAGTAATCAGAATAAAAAAAGGATGAGCCACATTTCTGCGGCTCATGGGGGAAAAAGTTTATGAAAAAGTGTTCTCATCTGAGAACACTTTTAGTATATACAGAAAATGTGTAGAAAATGTGTGCAACTTTTGAATCAAGTATGAAAAACAGAAAAAATAATAGATTGCAGAAAAAATCCTTGAAAATACAAAAGGACAGTTTTATAATTGATAACGTAAAAAGGAATACGATCTTCGGGGTCGGGTGCAAGTCCCAACCGGCGGTATAGTCCGCGACCCGCAGCAATGCGGTGGAATCGGTGACTTTCTTTTAAAGGAAGAATTCCGATACCGACAGTTACAGTCTGGATGAGAGAAGAAAGTGCCGCTTATTGAGCAGATAAGATCGATAAGTTACACAACTGCAGTTTATCCCGAACGTGGTAAGTTCGGGATTTTTTGTTGTAAAAAAATGAAGATCACCTTTTTCATAAAACCGCAGAGACGGAAAAAAGGAGAAGGAAAATGAAAGAAGAAACAGGAACAATGAATGCAGTAATGAACAAGAAGAAAACGATGAAAATGGCGAAATTGGGCGCTATGGTAGCGATATCGGTAGCGATGGTATACCTTGTGCATTTCCCGATTTTTCCGGCAGTACCGTTTTTGGAGTATGATCCGGCGGACATTTCAATTTTGATCGGAACGTTTGCGTTCGGACCGACGGCGGGACTTGTTTTGACGGTTGTAACGGCTGTTGTGCAGGGGCTGACGGTGAGTGCAGGAAGCGGATTGTATGGTATTTTGATGCACATGATCGCTACGGGGGTTCTTGTTGTTGTATCGGGAACAATTTACAACAGAAAAAAGACTCGTGGAACAGCCGTGTTTGGTCTGGCTGCCGGAACGGTAGCTATGGCAATCACTATGGTTGGAGCCAATTTGGTGATCACTCCGATGTTTATGGGAGTGCCAAGAGATGTAGTGTGGGATCTGATGCCGTTTATTGTTGGTTTCAATGTGGTAAAAGCAGGAATTAACGGGGCAGTTACTTTCCTTTTGTATAAACGGATCGCGGGTTTTCTCCGCAAATAATTTTCGGGAAAAAGTCCTGTCTGTGTCTTCGCTTTATGCGGGGAAACAGACGGGACTTTTTTGACTGGAGACGAGCCTAAGTACGGGCTTGATCAAGACCTTGGCGACCGCTTGCAATCCAGGAATGCGCCTTTTGGAGCTTCCGGTGATTGAATCGGATAGGAAATTTTGCTTTTGTCTAATTTAAACGTTTAGGTAATGTGTACTTATAGGAGCAGAATAATTGCTTTGGGATCATGCTTGAAAGATCAGAAAATATATTAGAAAAATATTGAAAAAAATATTAAAAAAATATCGAAAAAAACATTGGAGAAAGCCTGGAAAAAGAAGATGAAAAATGGTGACGAAAAAAAGAGAAAGAAAAAAGTTGACAACTTCGATTCTTTGTAGTACAATCTCGTTCGTAACATTTTTGTAATATCTGTAATAAACATGAAAACAAAACATATATTTTAAAAGGGAATTATTAAAAATATATTGTGAAGATATTGCAAATGTTTACGAGGAGGAGTATATGAATTATAATAAAAAAAGAATTTTTGCGGCGCTGTACATTACAGTGTCAAGTGTCATGTTACTTACTGGATTCACAAGCCCTGTGGGAAACCGGAATTCTGTTGAGAATTTTAGTTATGCAGGAAGCGAAACGGCTGTTCAGGTCAGCAGCATAGTGGCAGATGATACGATCGGCGTCATCAAAGGAACAGAAAAAATTTCAAAAGGCGTTCAAACGGCAGGGGATATGTGGAAAACAGAATCTGTCCGTATTGAAGAGGCAATCCGGGCAGAAGAAGCAAGGCTGGCGGAAGAAGCCAGAATCGCAGAAGAACAGGCGATGCAGGCGGCAGCGCAGGAGACAATGCAGTCAGAAGCGGCGAATGTTATGGCAGGGGAACAGGAACTTCTTGCCGCTCTTATTTACTGCGAGGCGGGAAATCAGCCTTACGAAGGTCAGGTTGCAGTTGGCGCTGTTGTAATGAATCGTGTAAGAAGCGGTTCTTATCCGAATACGATCAGTGAAGTAATCTATCAGTCGGGACAGTTTGGACCGGCGATGACAGGATGGCTTGATTCTGTTCTTGCATCAGGCGGATATACGCAGACAGCGATGCAGGCTGCGGCAGATGCTCTTGCAGGAAGCAATCCGGTTGGCGACTGTCTTTCGTTTGGGAACGGAAACTGGGGATTGCAGATTGGAGATCATTTCTTTCACTAATCGCAGGGCGCGGAAATAGATAAAGAAAATACAAAGTGTAGATACGAAAGAAGGAAAAAAGGTGAACATCAAGATCAGACAGTATGAAACGAAGGATGTAAAAGAAACGATTGCAATTTGGAACGAAGTCGTAAAAGACGGGAAGGCGTTTCCGCAGAAGGAAATGCTTACGGAAGAATCAGGAGATGCCTTTTTTAAAGAGCAGACATTTACCGGAGTTGCTTATGACGAGCAGAGCAGAAACATTGTCGGAATGTATATTCTGCATCCGAATAATATCGGCAGATGCGGTCATATATGTAATGCAAGTTTTGCAGTTCAAAAGCAGATGCGGGGAATGCATGTAGGAGAGCTGCTTGTAAAGCACTGTATGAAGATGGGAAAAGAAGCTGGATTTCGTATTCTGCAGTTTAATGCGGTTGTGAAAAGCAACGAGAGTGCATTGAAACTTTATGAAAAGCTCGGGTTTGTCCGGCTGGGAATAATTCCCGGAGGCTTTGAAATGAATGATGGGAATTATGAAGATATTATTCCACATTATCACGAGTTGTAAATCTATCGCTATATTATGAGCGGTCAGTCGTCGGCAGAAGCAGAGACTGACCGCTGTTTTATACACTGTGGAAGCCTTTTCCGATGATCTCGCTTGTATTTGAGATAAGGATGAAGGCTTCTTTGTCATTTTCGCGGATAAAGTTGCGCAGATGGACTGCCTGCATCCGGTTTAAGGCTGTCAGGATGATATATTTATCTTTGCCGGAATACGCACCTTTTGCAAGGCATACGCTTGCGCTTCGTCCCAGCGTATGTACGATATAATCGCAGATTGGCTCGGGATTGTCGCATACGACGTTAAAATATTTGGACAAGTTAAAGCTTTCGATGAACGTATCGATCATAAAAGAGCGGATAGAAAGACCGAGCAGGGAAAACAGTCCGGTTTCTATGTCGAAAATGAAAAAACCTGCGGCTGTGATCAATGCATCTGAAATGAGTAATGCCTTTCCGATATCGAAGCTGGAATATTTCTTAAGGATCATGGCAATGATGTCTGTTCCGCCGCTGGAAGACCCAATGTTAAACAAAATTGCCGATCCGAGAGCAGGCAGCGCGATGGCAAAGCATAATTCCAGCATCGGTTCATCGGTAAAAGGAGCGTTCATAGGGAAAAGCCTTTCTAATACCGAGAGCGAAACGGAAAGAAGAATACTGCAGTAAGCAGTAGTTGCGGCGAATTTTTTCCCGAGGATAAACATTCCGATGATGAGCAGGAGCATGCTTGCGATAAAGTTGAAATCTCCGGCTGAAATGAGTCCGGTTTTAGCAACAAGAACAGCGAGACCGGTGATTCCGCCAAAAGTGAAATTGTTTGTAAATTTAAAAAAGTACGTTCCGCATGCGATCAGAAGCGTACTGAATGTAAGCATAAAGAAGTGTTTCAATCTGTTCATTTTTGAATTCTCCCGAAGTAAAAATTTGACCTGTTCAAGATGGAAGCGACTCTTTTGGTAAGTCGATCAACTCTAAACGAATTGTAATATTCTAAATGTGAAAAGTCAACGCATTAAGTAGGAAAATGCGGAAATAATGTACTAATAAAAGAGTTGCAAGAAAGAAAACAGGTAAGGAGACAGAAAATGGATAAAGAGATGTTGATTCGGGATATATTTGCAAGGGAAATATTAGATTCACGGGGAAATCCTACGATTGAAGCAGAAGTGCTTGCAGGGGAAAATGTCATCGGACGCGCTGCCGTTCCGTCAGGCGCTTCTACAGGAAAATATGAGGCGGCAGAGCTTCGCGATCAGGGAGAGCGTTATGGAGGGAAAGGCGTAGAGCAGGCAGTCGAAAATGTGAACAGTTGTCTTGCAAGAGCTGTGATCGGAATGAATGTATTCGATCAAAAAGCAATAGATTGTGCCCTTTGTAAAGCTGATGGAACAGAGAATAAAAGTAATCTCGGTGCAAACGCGATCTTAGGAGTGTCTATGGCATCGGCGAGAGCGGCGGCAAAAGGACTGAATCTTCCGCTGTATCGTTATTTGGGCGGGGTTCAGGCGAAAAAAATGCCGATTCCGATGATGAACATTTTAAATGGAGGCGTACATGCCGATAATCCGTTGGATATACAGGAGTTTATGATTGTACCGGTCAGGGAAACTTCTTTTCGGGAGAGGCTGCGTATCTGTGCGGAAATTTATCATATGCTGCGGGCAGTACTGAAAGGAAAGGGGCTTCAGACAGGCGTTGGAGACGAGGGTGGTTTTGCGCCTGAACTTGCAGATACGAAAGAAGCGCTCAGAACGATAAGAGATGCAGCAGAGCGAGCAGGATACCGCATGGGACGGGATATTATGATTGCTCTTGATGTGGCGGCGTCAGAACTTTATATCGAAGAAAAAGGCGGATACGTTTTTGCAGGGGAAGGAAAGAAAGGAGAACCCGTCGTGCGGACAACGAAAGAAATGATCTCCTATTATGAGGAACTTGTTGAAGAATTTCCGATTTTTTCAATCGAAGATCCTCTTGACGAAGAAGATTGGGAAGGATGGCAGAAGCTTACGAAGAAGATCGGAGACAGAGTCCAGCTTGTAGGGGATGATCTCTTTGTTACAAATGCTAAGAGACTTCGGAAAGGGATCGAACTTGGAGCGGCAAATGCAATCCTTATTAAAGTAAATCAGATCGGTACTTTAACTGAGACGTTTGAGACGATCAAAACGGCGCAGGAAGCAGGTTATAATGTGATTGTGTCGCATCGTTCAGGGGAGACAGAAGATACGATTATCGCAGACATTGCTGTGGCGTTTAATACCGGGCAGATTAAGACAGGAGCTCCGTGTCGGTCTGAAAGGGTTGCAAAATATAACAGGCTTTTGCGCATCGAGGAGCAGATCGGAGAGAAGGAGAAACTGTAGGAACGGCAGAAAAAAGGCATACAGAGAGGCGAAACAGTGAAAGCTATACAGGTGAAGACGCAGGAATGGTTGCATATCTTTTCTTCACCTGTTATACTTTTACGCGGAAGTAATTCGGCGAGACGCTGTCTGTACCGTGATTAAGAGAGTATAGATGGCGGCAGCCGTGGCAATATGCAGACTGAAAGTCGGAAACAGTATGATAGAATCAGATGAAAAGGAGTAAAAAATGAGTACAGAAATGAAGGAAATGCAAGAAATGAATGAAAGAGCAAAAAAAGCTTTAGAGTATCATAAGAAAGGATATAATTGCGCTCAGGCTGTGGCGTGTTCTTTCTGCGAAGAGTTTGGAGTAGATGAAGAGACGATGTTTCGGATCTCGGAAGGGTTCGGTTTCGGTATGGGGATGATGGATATATGCGGTGCAGTTACCGGTATGTTTATGGTAATGGGATTGGATAACAGTGTTGGAAATCCTGATAACGGAAAACTTACGAAAGCGGATACATATAAGAAAGTAAAAGAATATGCAAATAAATTTAAAGAGAAAAACGGAACGTATTATTGCCGCGAATTGAAAGGCGTCGCAGACGGAAAACCTAGAGTAAGCTGTGATCAGTGTATCTTGGATGCAGTAGCATTGACGGAAACTTATCTGGCAAACAAGCAATAGTCTGTCAGAAAAATAATAGAAAAATGAACAAAAATGAATAAAATAAGTACAAAACATTCAAAAAAATAACATTGAAAACTTATTCTGCCGATTGTATAATAGCAAAGTAATAGTTTGAAAATCGTGAGTTGTCACGGGAAGGACTATGCGAAAATATTCAAAAAGGAGAGTGCAGACAATGAGTATTCGAGTTGGTATTTTAGGATATGGTAACTTAGGCAGAGGCGTAGAATGTGCAGTAAAACAAAATGATGATATGGAACTTGCGGCAGTATTTACAAGAAGAGATCCTTCAGGCGTGACAATTTTGACAGAAGGAGTT
>CAJLUP010000077.1 GCA_905209865.1 uncultured Lachnospiraceae bacterium | reverse complement strand
AGCTGAAGAGATTGTGAGTGATGTTTTTTTTGAAGTTTGGAAAAATAGAAAAAGAAGAAGTGACCGTATCAGATAAATTTGTATATATACATGAATACATGCATACACATCATAGATTTTCTTTTAGGCAGCTTCTTGAAAAACAAAAAAGCAAAATGCATATTGTTGTTACATTTTTGGCGGTATTGGAAATGATGAAACTGGGAGAGATCCGCGTGGAGCAGGAAGAAACATGCGGAGAGATCATGATTGAAAAGGTGGGAGAAGCGGATGGAAATTGATAAACTTCAAGGAGCAGTTGAAGCAATCTTATTTACAATGGGAGATTCAGTTGAAATAAGCAAGCTGGCTCTTGCGATCGGACATGATGAAGAGACGACGAAAAAACTTGTTCGGAATATGATGGATCGGTATGAAGAAGAAAACAGAGGGATCCGTATTATTGAGCTGGAAGATTCTTTTCAGTTATGTACCAAAAAGGAAATGTATGAATATTTGATCAGAGTTGCAAAACAACCGAAGCGGTATGTGCTTACAGACGTACTTTTAGAGACGCTTTCAATCGTTGCCTATAAGCAGCCGGTGACGAAATTAGAGATAGAAAAGATCCGAGGTGTAAAATCGGATCATGCGGTAAATAAACTTGTAGAATATGGGTTGATTGAAGAGACCGGACGTTTAGATGCTCCGGGAAGACCTCTCTTATTTGGAACTACAGAGGAATTCCTTCGTCGTTTCAGCGTACAGTCATTGGATGACCTTCCTTCGTTAAATCCTGAACAGATTGAACATTTTAAAGAAGAGGCAGAAGATGAAGCGCAGTTGAAGCTGGATATTTAAAAGAAAACCGTGTTATATTAAAAACAGAACCCCGCAATCAGGAAATAGTATTTAAATCATGCGGAAAGGAAACAGTATAATTACGAAACAGAGTTAAATAGTCTTATCAATGAAAAAGAGGAGGCTGTACAGCCGTATCCGCATGCATAAGATCAGAAGTACATGCATATAGTTAGAGAGAAAAAGGAAGATAAAGGGATCTTATTATGCGGAGAAACACATATAAAATCAATACAAAAATACTGGCAGTATTACTGCTGTTTGGCATTTGTATTTCGGTTGTTTGGAACGAATTCTCAACGGAGAGTTTGGCAGAGGAAAGTGTAAAGAGTAAAAATCAAAAGATTGCTGAGATCAGACCTTCTGATCTGTACGCCCGTTCGGCGGTTTTAATGGACGCCGGGACAGGGCGTATTTTGTTTGCAAAAAAGAAGGATGCACAGATGCCGATGGCGAGTACAACAAAAATCATGACTTGTATTCTTGCTCTTGAAAATGGCAGTTTGTCTGAAAAAACAGAAGTCAGCAGCATCGCTTCTTCGCAGCCGGAAGTGAAATTAGGAATGACGACAGGACAGACGTTTTACTTAAAGGATCTTCTTTACTCTCTTATGCTGGAATCCCACAATGACTCCGCGGTGGCAGTGGCGGAGTGCGTCGCCGGAGATGTCTCTAAATTCGCTGATATGATGAATAAAAAGGCGGAAGAGCTTGGCTGCAGATCTACTTATTTTATTACGCCAAATGGATTAGATGGACAGGATGAAAAAGGAATTCACCATACAACTGCGGAAGACTTGGCTCGAATTATGAAATACTGCATTATGGAATCTCCGCAAAAAGAAAAGTTTTTGGAAATTACCGGAACAGATACATATACGTTTGCTGATTGCGAGGGGGAGAGAAACTATTCCTGCGTCAATCATAATGCGTTTTTGAAAATGATGGACGGCGCTTTAAGCGGGAAAACAGGATTTACGGCAGATGCCGGATACTGTTATGTAGGAGCGCTTAGAAAAGACGGAAAAACGCTGATTGTTTCTCTTCTTGCCTGCGGATGGCCAAACAATAAAGGTTACAAATGGTCGGACACAAGAAAACTGATGACATATGGACTGGAAAATTATTCTTATAAGGAGATCTCTCCGGTACAGATCGGGGAAAGAAAAACGATAAATGTGATAAACGGCTATATTGACGGATTTCCTGAGAAAGGAACTGTTTTGTTGGAGACGAAAGCTGTCGGAGAATCCAAAGAAATCTTAATTGGCGTAAATGATAAAGAAGAGATAGAACAGAAGCTGAAAAAAGGAGTGAAAGCTCCGATCAAGAAAGGAGAAGTTGTCGGGGAGGCGATTTATCGGATCAACGGAGAGAAGACAGCATCCTATAAATTAGTTTCCACAAAAACAGTAAAGGAACGTACGGTTGGAATTTGCCTGAAATATTTGTATAAAACTTTTTTGTTGTAAAAGAAAAATCAGAAATGTTAAAAAATATCAATAGAAATGATTAAATTCGCCACTGGTAAGAGCGGATATAATGTGGTAGTATGTGAATGATAAAAAAACGCAATATTATTGATATTATATAAGGAGAACAACGATGATGACAACGAGAGAAAATTGGAAAAAATATGAAAAAACTTATTTTATGCCTCCTACACCTTGCTATGACTGGGTGAAAAAAGATTGCATTGAAAAAGCGCCGATTTGGTGCAGCGTAGATCTTCGAGACGGAAATCAGGCATTGATCGAACCTATGAGTCTTGATGAAAAATTAGAATTTTTCCAGCTTCTCGTTGATGTTGGATTTAAAGTGATTGAAGTGGGATTTCCGGCAGCATCTGAAACGGAGTATCAATTTATCAGAGCATTGATCGAGCAGAAAATGATTCCTGATGATGTGACGATCCAGGTTCTTACTCAGGCGAGAGAACATATTATCAAAAGAACATTTGAGGCAGTAAAAGGAGCTCCCCATGCAATTATACATGTATACAATTCTACGTCCGTTGCTCAGAGAGAACAGGTTTTCAAAAAGAGTAAGGAAGAGATCAAACAGATTGCGATTGACGGGGCAACATTATTAAAAAAACTGGCAAAAGAAACTTCAGGAAACTTTACATTTGAATATAGTCCGGAAAGCTTTCAAGGAACAGAGGTTGACTATGCACTTGAAGTATGCAATGCAGTTTTGGATGTATGGAAACCGACGAAAAAGAATAAAGCGATCATCAACCTTCCGACAACGGTAGAAAATGCTATGCCTCATGTTTTTGCAAGCCAGGTAGAGTATTTTGATAAACATCTGCTTCACAGAGAGAATGTATTATTATCGTTACATCCTCATAATGACAGAGGATCGGGGATCAGTGACGCAGAACTTGGTATTTTAGCAGGAGCAGACAGAATTGAAGGTACATTGTTCGGAAACGGAGAACGTACGGGAAATGTTGATATCATTACATTGGCGATGAATATGTTTTCTCAAGGAGTTGATCCGAAATTAGATTTTTCAAATATGAGTGATATTTGCGAAGTATATGAGCGGGTAACTCGTATGCATGTATCTCCGCGTCAGCCTTACGCAGGAGAACTTGTATTTACTGCTTTTTCCGGCTCTCATCAAGATGCGATTGCAAAAGGAATGTCTTGGAGAGAAGAGAAAAATTGCGAAAAATGGGATGTTCCGTATTTGCCGATCGATCCGCAGGATGTTGGAAGAAGATACGATTCGGATGTGATAAGAATTAATAGCCAGTCAGGAAAAGGCGGCGTAAATTACATCTTAAAGCAGAGTTTCGGTATCAGTCTGCCGGAGAAGATGAAAGAGGAAGTCGGCTATCTTGTCAAAGATGTTTCCGACAAAGCGCATAAAGAACTCACCCCGGATTGGGTATATCATATTTTCGAAGATAACTATATTACTGCAAAGACAATCTTTACAGTTGACGAGTGTCATTTCAAACAGGAAAATGGTATGGTGGCTGATGCAGTGATCCACCATAATGGAAATGACCGGAGAATTGTCGGTGTAGGAAACGGTCGATTAGATGCGGTAAGCAATGCAATCAAACATTACTTTGATGTAGATTATCAGTTAGCTTTTTATGAAGAACATTCATTGACAAAAGGTTCTTCTTCAAGAGCGGTTGCCTATGTGGGAATTATATGTAATAAGAAAAAATATTGGGGAGTCGGTATCGATGCCGATATTATTAAAGCGTCAATCGAAGCGCTTGTTGTTGCTGTAAATAAATTAAGTGAGATTTCAGATGCCGGAAAAGATGAAAGGCTGTTAGAAATTACAAACTATATTTATGCAAATTATAAGAGTGTGACGCTGGAAGATCTCTCGGAGAAATTTTTCTTGTCAAAACCATATCTTTCAAAATATATTAAAGAAAAATCGGGAATGACATTCGGAGATATTTTAAAACAGATCCGTATGAAAAAAGCACGGGCAATGCTTAGAAGTGGAAATGCGACAGTAGAAAGCATTGCAGAAATGGTAGGATATCAAAATGTAGAACACTTCAATCGTGTGTTTAAAAAAATGTATAATATGACACCGGTTCAATATAGAAATAAAAAATAACATTTTGTTTTGTTCCTTATAAAACAATCAAGAAATCTTAATCTGCAAGAGAGGGCGCACATGGCGGCAGATTTTTGGAAAGTTTGCAAAAGGAAATAAAAAGTTTAAATCCCAATAAGAGCAAGGCTGAAAAACTTCCATTTGAAATGGAGGTTTTTCTTCTATATATATTTTGATGGATTATAAATTGTTTCAGAGAACAGAGATCGGCGGAGAAAGAATATGGAGATGAAAACAAGAACCGATCTTTGTGTAAAGTGTGGTATTTTAATAGAAGCTTTTCTGAGAAAACTACGAGAATCCGGGGTTTTAGAAGAATAAAAGGAACGTCTTGTGATAAGTTTTAATTGAAATCTCATAAATGTTAGTATATACTAAAATAGGCAGAAATTTTGGTTTATTTAAATAAATTTATTGATATGGAGGGCTAAAATATGAGCTACAATGCAACAGGAAACTCAGCAGGCAGACGAATTGCTACATTGCTTGATGAGGGAAGCTTTGTTGAGATCGGCGGCGCTGTTACTGCCAGAAGTACAGATTTCAACTTGCAGGAAAAAGAAACTCCGGCTGACGGTGTTATTACAGGATACGGTGTGATCGACGGGAATCTTGTATATGTATACAGTCAGGATGCCACGGTGCTCAACGGAGCGATCGGAGAGATGCATGCAAAGAAGATCGCGAATATCTATGATATGGCGATGAAGATGGGAGCTCCGGTTATCGGTTTGATTGATTGTGCCGGACTGAGACTTCAGGAGGCTACAGATGCGCTGGAAGCTTTCGGAAGCGTTTACTACAAGCAGGCAATGGCATCCGGAGTTGTACCGCAGATTGCAGCGATTTTCGGTATGTGCGGCGGCGGACTTGCAGTTGTTCCGGGGTTGGCGGATTTTACATTTATGGAAGAAAAAAGCGGAAAGCTTTTTGTAAATTCCCCGAACGCGCTTGCAGGCAATGAAATCTCAAGATGTGATACTTCCAGTGCGAAATATCAGAGTGAGACGGCAGGACTTGTTGACGGTATCGGAACAGAAGCGGATATTTTAAGCCAGATCCGTTCTTTGATCTGTATGATTCCGGCGAATAATGAAGACGATCTTTCCTATGAGGAATGTCTGGATGATCTGAACCGTATTTGCCCTGATATTGAAAATGGTGCAGAGGATCCTGCAATCGTTCTTTCACAGATCGCAGATGATCACATTTTTGCAGAAATGAAAAAAGATTATGCAAAAGAAATGGTAACGGGATTTATCCGTTTGAACGGTATGACGGTAGGAGCAGTTGCAAACCGTACAAAAGTATACGCGGAAGACGGAGCAGAAGCGGCTTCATTTGACTGTGCTCTTACAGTAGACGGATGTAAGAAAGCGGTTGATTTTGTAAATTTCTGTGATGCGTTTTCTATTCCGGTACTTACCTTGACAAATGTAGAAGGATTTTCGGCGTCAATCGAATCTGAAAAGGATATGGCGAGAGCAGTTGCAAGACTGACTTATACATTTGCAGATGCGACAGTTCCGAAAGTGAATGTAATTACAGGAAAGGCTTATGGAAGCGCTTATATTGCAATGAACAGCAAATCGATCGGCGCGGATATGGTATATGCGTGGGAGAATGCAAAGATCGGTATGATGGATGCTGATCTTGCGGCTCGTATTATGTACGAGACTGCGGATGCTCAGACACAAAAAGAAAAAGCGGCAGAATATGAGGAGCTTCAGTCCAGTCCGAAGTCAGCGGCGCGCAGAGGTTATGTAGACGCGATCATCGTTCCTGCTGATACGAGAAAATATGTGATCGGAGCATTTGAGATGCTGTTTACAAAGAGAGAGGATCGTCCGAATAAGAAACACGGTACGGTTTAGTGAGGTGAGGCGAAGTGAAGAAAAAAATCAGTTTATTAGGACTTATCCTCATTCTTGTTTTTAGTTTTTCGGGATGTGGAAAGTCTGATGATGCAATCGGATATGATCAGGCAGAGCTTGAGCAGTATGCCGATTTTATGGTTCAGAATTTCAGCATGATGGGAGAGGCGGATTTCCAGAACTTTTCTGATATGTCCGATCTTGAACTTAATCTGACATTGCTTCAGACCGGCGTTCCGGTTGCAGGAGAAGATTTCCTGAAAATGATCGAGTCATGGAACGCAGGGCAGGAAGAATGCGGCACATTTGTTGCTTTGAAGGACGGTTATACGATGGAAGAGACAAATGAAGGCGCTGTTCTGACTGCAGAAGCTGAATTTAAAGACAAAGACGGAACGGTTGAATTTGCTTTTGACCGGGAAGGAAATATAGAAAGCCTGACGATCGGGGCGCATTATAGTACGGCGGAGATCCTGAAAAAGGCAGGGCTTAATACAATCCTTGGAATGGGAACAGTATTTGTAGTATTGATTTTCATTTCGTTTATTATTTCGTTATTTAAGTTCATTCCAGAACTTGAAAAGAAATTTAAAAAAGGTGCGAAAGCAGAGACCGCAGATGAAAAACCGAAGGCGATTGCGACGCCGGTTGTGGAAGAGACAACGGATGTTTCTGCAGATACGGAACTTGCGGCTGTGATCGCAGCGGCAATCGCAGCGGCAGAAGGTACATCAACGGATGGATTTATTGTCCGTTCGATCAAGAGAAGAAAATCTAATAAATGGAATTAAGGAAAAGGAGATCAAAAAATGAAAAATTATACAATCACAGTAAACGGAAATGTATATGATGTAACAGTAGAAGAAAAAGGTGCAGGCGCAGCCCCGGCGGCAGCTCCAAAACCGGCTCCGGCTCCGGTTCCGAAAGCTGCTCCGGCTCCGGCGGCAAAAGCAGCAGGTGCAGGAAGTATTCAGGTAAAAGCAGGCGCGGCAGGAAAAGTATTCCAGATTCCGACAAGCGTAGGTCAGAGCGTTCAGGCAGGAGACACTGTGATCGTGATCGAAGCGATGAAGATGGAGATCCCGGTTGTTGCACCGGAAGCAGGAACAATCGCAAGCATTGATGTGGCTGTAGGAGATGCGATAGAATCAGGAGCAGTATTAGCTACATTAAATTAGTTACTAACGGAGGTTTTTAACAAATGGAATATATTTCAAATACACTGGGAAACCTCATTGAACAGACAGCGTTTATGAATCTTACGGTCGGAAACTTGATTATGATCGCTGTTGCGTGTGTGTTTCTCTATTTAGCAATCAGACACGGCTTTGAGCCGCTTCTGCTTGTGCCGATCGCTTTCGGTATGCTGCTTGTAAATATCTATCCTGATATTATGCTCCATGCCGAAGATTCAGCCAATGGTACAGGTGGATTACTTTATTACTTTTATGTTCTTGACGAATGGTCGATCCTTCCGTCTTTGATCTTTCTTGGAGTTGGAGCGATGACGGATTTTGGACCTTTGATCGCGAACCCGAAAAGCTTCCTTCTCGGAGCTGCGGCACAGTTTGGTATATTTGCGGCATATTTAGGCGCAATGGCGATGGGATTCTCGGATAAAGCAGCAGCGGCGATCTCCATTATCGGAGGAGCTGACGGACCGACTTCTATTTTCCTCGCCGGAAAATTACAGCAGACGGCTATCCTCGGACCGATTGCGGTGGCGGCATATTCTTATATGTCACTCGTTCCGATCATTCAGCCGCCGATCATGAAACTGCTCACAACAGAGAAAGAGCGTAAGATTAAGATGGAGCAGCTTCGTCCGGTATCAAAATTAGAGAGAATTCTTTTCCCGATCATCGTAACGATTGTTGTTTGTACGATTCTTCCGACAACTGCTCCTCTTGTAGGTATGCTGATGCTTGGAAACCTGTTTAAAGAATCAGGAGTTGTAAGACAGCTTACGGAAACAGCTTCAAATGCGCTCATGTATATCGTTGTAATTCTGCTCGGAACTTCTGTCGGAGCGACAACAAGTGCGGAAGCATTCCTGAACTGGGATACTTTGAAAATCGTTGCTCTCGGACTGATCGCGTTTGCGTTTGGTACCGCGGCGGGTGTGCTGTTTGGTAAAATAATGTGTTGGGCGACAAAGGGAAAAGTCAATCCGCTGATCGGATCTGCGGGTGTATCTGCCGTTCCTATGGCGGCTCGTGTTTCACAGAAAGTCGGAGCTGAGGCTGATCCGACGAACTTCTTGCTGATGCATGCGATGGGACCGAACGTGGCAGGTGTTATCGGTACTGCGGTTGCAGCCGGAACGTTTATGGCAATCTTTGGCGTTAAGTAATTGATGGAGGACAAATAAATGGCAGAAATTGAAAAAAAACCAGTTAAAATAGTAGAAACGATTCTGCGTGAT
>CAJLUP010000076.1 GCA_905209865.1 uncultured Lachnospiraceae bacterium | reverse complement strand
TTTACTTCTTCTAAATCTGTCTGATCCGGAAATACGCACTGATACTTGCATATATTTCCTGCCTGGCGCTTCATATCTCCCGAAGTAAGAACTCCGCCCTTATGAAGGATTGCTATACTCTGACAGATATCTTCCAGTTCCTGAAGTTTATGAGACGCCACGATCACAGTAAGCTTCCGCTCTCTCATCTCCTGACGGAACAGATTTTTCATTACCTCTGCCACGATCGGATCAAGTCCGTCAAACACCTCGTCACATAGAAGATATTTTGTTCCGGCACAGAGCGCAAGAATAAGGAATGCCTGACGCTTCATTCCTTTTGAGAATGTGCGAAGAGGACGTTTCATTTCCAAATCCAGTTTTTCCGCCATATATGCCGCCGCTTCAACATCCATGCAACGATAATGTTTCTTATAAAACGAAGCCATTTCTTCCATGGAAGCATTTGGAAAAAAATAAGGATCATCAGGAAGATAAAAGATCTCTTCAGACACCTGCCCTGACGTGATTTCAGTGTCATCGACAACAATCTTGCCGTCATCTGCTTCCAACACGCCTGCAATCATACGAAGAAGCGTCGTCTTTCCGGCTCCATTCGTTCCGAGAATACCAAACATCTCTCCTTCAGGAATAGTAAGAGTCACCTTGTTTACCGCACATACATCATCAAAATTTTTCAAAAGTTTCTCCACACGGATCATATGACTCCTCTTTTCTTAAACAACCTTCCACGGATCTTCCTTGCCCTGTTCCTGAAAGATACAGCTTTCTATCGAATGTTTTACCATATCGCTCACTGCCTGATCCGTATAAAACGCCATATGCGGCGTTACGATCACATTCGGAAATCCGCGCAGAATATATAGATCACGCTTCGAAAGGACGTCTGATTTTCTGTCATAATAATACATACCGAACTCATCTTCAATGACATCCAGTCCTGCTGCGCCGACTTTTCCAGATTCCAAAGCCTCGATCAGCGCTTTCGTATCGATCAGACTTCCCCGTGCCGTATTGATAAGAACAACTCCGTCTTTCATCTGCTCCATTGCCGATGCATCCAGAAGATGGAAATTCTCTTCCGAAAGAGGCATATGCAAAGTGATCAGGTCACATTTTTCATAGATCGTCTGAAGTTTTGTATACTGTGCATACTGCTTCACCGACTCGTTCTCATACTTATCATACGCATAAATCTTACATCCAAATCCTGACAGATCACGGATTACCGCCTGTCCGATCCGTCCTGTACCAAGAACACCTACTGTAAAATTCGGAAGTTCACGCCCTTGAATTCCGGGAAGGGAGAAATCATTCAGCTCTTCCCTTTGCATGATCCGCTTCATCTTTCTGACAGACATCAAAATGAGCATCATCGTATAATCTGCCACGCACTCCGGCGAATACGAAACATTGCTCACGCGGATTCCAAGCTGCCGTGCAGCCTCTATGTCCACATGATCATATCCGATCGTCCTTGTCGATATCATTTTCACTCCCAGTTCCTGAAACTTCTCCAAAAGCGGTCTGTCGATCTTTGTCGTAAGAATACTTACATATTCATATCCTTTTGCCAGACATGCATTGTCAAGTGACGGAGCTTCTGTGCAAATACCAAGCTCCACATGATACTCCCTGGAAAACTTTTCAAAATACTCTGCCTCGTCAAACTCTCTGTAACTATATACAAAAATCTTCATTTTCATCACCTCTTACGCTATATATTTGCCTCATTTTACTCCCCTTTCCTTAAAATGTCCACCTCTCTTTTCTCATATTCTTTCCAAATCATTCATATAAATATGACAAAACTTAAGGGGTTTATATACTGATGCATTCTAAATTTTCTAAAAAAAGTTTTTTCTTTCTCCTGGCTCTTTTTCTATCATCCTATGTGATCGGCGCCGGAGCAGGAAGCCTCACTTCTGCCGCTTCGGACGGAAACTGGGGGCTGAGTTTCCACGAAGAAAATACTCCGCCGACTGCCAACGCCTCCGCCGAAGAACTTGCAAAATATGACGCTTATTATATGCAGGAAACCGAAGAAAAAGTTCTTTATCTTACTTTTGACGCCGGATACGAAAACGGAAATACCGGAAAAATTTTAGACGCATTAAAAAAGCATAACGCATCTGCCACCTTTTTCGTTGTCGGAACTTATATCGAATCAAATCCTGAACTGGTCAAAAGAATGCAAAAGGAAGGACATATCGTAGGAAACCATACGTGGCATCATCCCGATATGTCCCAAATCTCAACACTTGAAACCTTTCAAAAAGAATTGACAGATGTGGAGAATATATATAAAGAAACAACCGGAAAAGAAATGGTTCGTTTCTACCGTCCACCGCAAGGAAAATATAGCGAAAAAAATTTAAAAATGGCGCAGGAGCTCGGATATAAGACCTTTTTCTGGAGTCTTGCCTATGTTGACTGGTATGATACCGATCAGCCGACCAAAGAAGAAGCTTTTGATAAACTGCTGAAACGCATTCATCCCGGCGCCATCGTCCTGCTTCACAGCACTTCAAGAACAAATGCCGAAATACTGGATGAGTTATTAACAAAATGGGAAGAAATGGGATATCAGATCAAACCTTTAACTCAACTTCCCTGAACTTACGCTTACCCTAACGCTACATCAAGCACCATCATTAACACAAAGCCTGCCGCTACTCCGATCGTCCCGATATTAGAATGTTCTCCGCTCTGTGATTCCGGGATCAATTCTTCTACGACAACATAAATCATCGCACCTGCCGCAAAAGACAAAAGATAAGGAAGGAGAGGCACTGCAATCCCCGTCAGGAAGATTGTTATTATCGCCGCAACCGGCTCTACAATACCGGACATTGCCCCATAGAAAAATGCCTTTCCTTTTGACAGTCCCTGCCCTTTCAAAGGCATCGATATGATCGCCCCTTCCGGGAAATTCTGGATTGCAATCCCGATTGAAAGCGCCAGCGCTCCGGCAAGAGAGATTACAGTGTTTTCAGTCATCACGCCTGCAAATGTCACTCCGACCGCCATTCCTTCCGGAATATTATGAAGCGTCACCGCCAGGACAAGCATCGTCGTTTTTTTTAACTGTGCCGGAACACCTTCCGGCTTTTCTTCTGTAAAATGAAGATGCGGAATTAATGTATCCAAAAGAAGAAGGAAACCCATTCCAAATAAAAATCCGACCGCCGGAGGCAGCCATGAGATCCCGCCCGATTGTTCGGACATATCGATTGCCGGAATCAAAAGCGACCAAACAGATGCTGCAATCATCACTCCTGACGCAAATCCAAGAAGCATCTTCTGAAGCCGAACGTTCATCTCTTTTTTCATGCAAAGCACCATCGCAGAACCAAGTGCTGTTCCAAGAAACGGAATCATGATTCCGAATAAAATATTACTGTTCATTTTCATCCCTCCGATTTCTATACTGCAGACATCCTTTTTTCTCTTCCCTTTTCCGCAGCCTTTAGTTATAAAATTTCACCGATACTTTATCATATGCATCTGCCAGGAATCTGCTCACTTTATATACCGGATCATAACACACATCATTTTATATTTCAAGAAATTTGATATCAATTCTCATTATCCCTTTCATCATTTTTCTTTTATGGTAATATTGTTTAATTTTTTTTAGTTTTTTATCCTTTTTTTAGTTGTTTCACACATAGAATTAGTGTATAATGGATTTATCACATTTGAGAGGTGAGATTCTCAAACAATACTTACATAAAGGAGAGATTCGCCATGGTATATTTAGTAACAGGCCCAAGAGGCAGCGGAAAAACCCAGCAGATGATCGATCTTGCTAACGAGAAAGTAAAAACATCCAACGGTAATGTAGTATTTATCAAAAAAAGTCATAAAGATACTTACACGGTTGACTTCAACATCCGTGTAATCCGTATGGCAGATTATCCGGACATTCTGACACTCGAAGAATTCGTAGGTTTTCTCTATGGCATGGCAGCCGGAAACCACGATATCGAAGCAGTCTTTATTGACAGCGTTTTAAAACAGGCAAACATCACTCTTGAAAGTCTTGCCGCTTTCCTTCACAAATTAAACAAAATTTCAACAGAAAATAATATTGATTTTTATCTCAGCATCAGCGCAGATAAGAAAGATATTCCGGGGATTGATTCCTCTGATTGTACAGTTGTCAGCTAACTTATAAAACTTAATTTGTATCGATACCGCTAAGCACCGGAAGTGCCAAAAGGCACATTTGGGGATTGCAAGCGGTCGCCATTGCAAAAAACGAGTGAAGTCCGCTTTTCGGATCTCACTCGTTTTTTAAGATTATTCATTCGCCGTATCGCTATTTTGCAGATCTGCTTTATTTTTCACTCCGTTCAACGACATAACTGTATTGCTCTTTTCGCCTTCTTTATATTCGATCGTCACTTCATCTCCTACGTTATAACGAATAATGTCTATGAAATCGACAACAGATACATCGAAAATAGCATCTGAACCTTCCACCATAACATAATAATGGGAATTTCCGTCTACAACACCTTGTGCGATCTTTGTGATCGGAGCTGTGATCGTCTGCACTTCCCTCGTATCTTTCTCTTTTTCCTTGATGCCGTTTTCATACATTAAGTCTGTATAAACGCTTTCACACTCACTTACCGTATCTCCGATGGCAACGATCTGATATTTCTGAACATTAACCATCGCATATTTTTTCACAAGTCCGGCATCATCTTTCAACGCAATAAAATAAGTCGGCTCCCCTGAAATATTGAGCAAGAGCGGGAATGTAGCGACGTACTTCAGGTTCTGCACCTGACCTTCCGCAGAAGACATCGCCGATGCCTCGGTCGCTCCCTCAACTCCGTAAAACTTGGTCTCCATCGTCCGCTGGTTCATCAGCACAAATCCAACGTTCGACTGGTCGCCTGTGATCGATGTAACTCCTGTATAAACCCATACGTCGTCGTTGATTGCCAAATAATTGTATCCGTCTGTTGTTGCCAGACAATCTTTCTGTCCGAGCACACTGTTAAAATATCCATGTTTCAGTGTTCCATAATAATCATACAACTGAACGAGCAAATCTGCCGAATATACCCGGTCAACCCACTGAGGAACATCTTTCACTTTATAATCGATCGTTTCTCCGGTCACCGCGTTACAGAGCACGACTCTGTCTACCGTCACGCCGCCGAACAGCCCGATATTATATTTCTTTACAGGACATACCCAATAAGGAGTACCTTCTTCATCCACCTCAAAACTAAGATTGTCAAAAATATACGTCGGATATTTAAACCTCAGGTGACGATAAATATTTCTGTTAAAGTGGTCGCTTGTCGTATACTTCATTCCTTTTTCGAGTTTCACAAGTTCTGTATTCTGTGTTGCCATATCGATTTTGATATACGCCGGAATTCCCTCATCCTGATTCGTAAACCACTTGATAACGCTGGCGTACTTCAAAGGAGAAACACGCACCGGGCGATCCTGATAATTGATCTGAGAATAAAGTTCATCCACTTCAAACTGTGAAACCATATCAACCATACTTCCCATCTTCCTGTTTCCGAGAAGTGTTGCCGAATCCCGATCAAGAAGCGGAATCTGATCAAAGGAAAGTTCCTCAATATCCTTCGTAAACTCCCCTGTCTCCACATTCATAAGCTGCTGATATTTCTTTGCATTTACGATCGGGGATGACAAAAGAGAGCCCAACAGATAAACAACAATAATCAGCACAAGAACCCCAAGGATCGACTTCAGTCCTTTTGATTCCTTCATTTCATACCGGTTTAATTTTTTCTTTCTGATGTAGATCAACGCCGCCGCTGCTGCAAGGATCACTAAAAAGATCCAAAATTCTGTTGAATGAATATTAATTGCCGGAAGCGCCGCATAGTAATAAATGCCAAGCAGCACGATTACTGCCAGCACAGCCAAGATCTTTTTGCTTACTTTCTTCATATTTTTATTACCTTTCTAAAATCTTTTTCTCCAAAGATCCGGTGATAAGATCAGAAGATACGGGAATATTTCCAACCTTCCGAACAACATATCGAAACTAAATACAATCTTTGACAACGCAGAAAATGCATGGAAGTTATCCGTCGGACCGACTTGAGAAATTCCGGGTCCTACATTATTTATTGTTGTCAAAACTCCGCTGAATGATGTAGCAAAATCAAAATTATCAAGTGAAACGATCAATACCGAAACAATCAGAATAAATATATATGCCGAAAAATAAATATTAATACTTCTCATCGTATCTGCGCCCACTTTTTTGCCGTTCATCCGCACCATCGTCACCGCATTCGGATGAAGCATCTTGTGGACTTCCTGACGGATTGATTTGCAAAGGATCATAAAACGGCTTACTTTGATACCGCCGCCTGTCGATCCGCCGCATGCCCCAATCACCATAAGCATCAATAGGATCGTCTTAGAAAGTTCGGGCCAATATTCAAAATCTGCCGTACAAAATCCCGTTGTCGTGATGATTGCCGCCACCTGGAAGGAAGCATAACGGAACGCATGGGCAATCGTTTCATACATATTCAATATATTGATCGTAATCGTCACAATCGCAGCCGCAATTACTCCAAGATATACTCTGAGTTCTTCATTTTTCAATACGCTCTTCCAATCTTTAAGTAATAGAAGGAAATAAAGATTGAAATTAATTCCGAACAAGATCATGAACACCGTGATCACACCGTCAATATAGGCGCTGTCATAAAATGCAACGCTTGCATTTCTATTCGAGAATCCTCCTGTTCCCGCCGTACTGAACGAATGGACAATCGCATCGTACAAGTTCATTCCGCCAAACATCAGGAAGATCACTTCTGCAATCGTCAAAACAAAGTACATCTGATACAGCAGTTTTGCAGTATGACGCACCTTCGGTACAAGTTTATCCGTCTCCGGTCCCGGTACTTCGGCACGCATAAGAGACATGGAATTATCCGTATCAAGCGAAGTGATCATCATAACGAATACAAGCACTCCCATTCCGCCGATCCAGTGTGTAAAGCACCGCCAAAAATTAATTCCTTTCGGCAGCGCTTCTATGTTCTGCAAAATTGTAGAACCGGTCGTTGTAAAACCTGATACCGTCTCAAAAACAGCGTCAATATAATTCGGAATGCAATCCGAAAGGAAAAACGGAAGCGCCCCGAAAAGCGACCATAAAACCCACGCAAGACCGACAATCACGAATCCTTCTTTTCCATAGATCCGCTTGTTTTCCGGCTTTTTCCGCCCAAAGCAAAGATAGAACGCCATAAGCACCGCCGCCACTATCAGAAAATAGATAAACGTCTTTTCCTTATAAAGCAATGAAACGATCGCAGGTATGAGCAGCAAAAGGCCTTCTGTCCCGAGCATTTTCCCGAGAATATATAAGATCATTTTTTTATTCATGGCACTACACCCGCTTTATAATATCCGAAAGATCTTCCAGATGTTTTTCCATCGTTACAACAATCACGCTGTCTCCGACTTGTATACTGTCATCACCGTTCGGTATAATGATCTGACGTTTTCTTACAATACACGCGATCAGATTATTCGGTTTTACCTGCAGATCTTTCAGTGTAATGCCTGTATAATTCGTTTCATTTTTCACGATAAATTCCAACGCTTCCACTTTCTCGTCCACAAGCTGGTACATTGTTTCAACATTAGCGCTCTTCTGCGAATTTTTTCTCGCCCTGACATAGCTTAAGATCGCATCTGCCGTCGCCGTTTTCGCCGAAACGATACTGTCGATTCCAAAATCATCTACCATTCTCGCCCGTCTGTCTTCATTCACTTTTGCAATAATCTTTCCTGCGCCCTGACTTTTGGCATAAAGAGCAAGAATAATATTCTCTTCATCGATTCCGGTCAGCGCGACAAAGGCATCTACGTTCTCCACTCCTTCTTCATTCAGAAGATCATGGTCAGTCGCATCCCCATGAATCACAGTCACTTTCGGGAGACAGTCGCATAACTCTTCACAGCGATTCTCATCTTTCTCGATAATCTTTACATTCATTCCCATTTTGCAAAGTTTTGCCGCAAGATAATATGCAACACGACCGCCGCCGCAAATGAGAACTTTTTTAATCTTCGTCTGCATCTGACGATTTCCATGCATTTTGAAAAATACTTCTGTTGCCTCATGAGAACCTGTCACATGAAGCCGGTCTCCTGCCCGCAGCACATAATCTCCGTCAGGAATAAACACCTGTTCCTCGTGCTCAACAGCACAGACAAGAGTCTTAATCTGAAATTTTCTATAGATTGCAGCAAGAGACATTCCTACAAGACGGTTGTCCTCTGCAACGGTAAACTCTACCAATTCTACCCTGCCTTTTACAAATGTTTCAATCTTACTTGCGGCCGGGAACAGCAGCAGACGGCTAATGTCGTTTGCCACGATCAATTCCGGATTAACAGCCATACTAAGATGGAGTTCTTCTTTTAAAAAACCAATCTGCTTATAATAGATCGGATTACGCACACGCGCGATCGTGTGACGCGCTCCAAGTTTTCTTGCGATGAGGCAGCTCAGCATATTACATTCATCTGCTGATGTACAGGCTATTACAAGATCCGCATGCGGCACATCTGCCGCAATCTGTACATCTGCATCCACTCCGTTGCCCTGAACACAGATAATATCAAGCCGGTCGATGGCAAACCGAAGTTTCTTCTCATTGCTGTCGATCATCACTATGTCATAATCATCCGCCGAAAGCTGACGAGCCAGTTTATAACCAACTT
>CAJLUP010000075.1 GCA_905209865.1 uncultured Lachnospiraceae bacterium | reverse complement strand
AAAGGGAGCTATTGCTCCATAGATGATTACTCATCTATTTTGCAACAGCCCCTTTCCGTGTCATTTTCCCGATGATGTGTGTCTGATTCTTAAGCGCGCTCTACGCGTCCGGATTTCAGACAAGATGTACAAACATACATTTTTTTGGAACCGCCTTCTGTTTTGACTCTGACGGATTTTACATTTGATTTCCACATTTTCGGTGTTTTTCTATGAGAGTGGCTTACATTGTTACCAAAATGAGCACCCTTTTCACAAATAGCACATTTAGCCATGACTGCACCTCCTAACAATCTGAACTCGTCATATAGACTCATAACACTGATATTCTATCAGAAACATTTCGGTATTGCAAGTATTTTTTAAAAAAATCGAATGTATATTGTAAAATGTAAGAAGTGATAGTATAATAATCATGTTATTTATGGCAAAAATGTGTGAAAGAACCGGAGGTATATATTATGAAAGGAAGTATGAGCACAGATCTTGGCATTATCACGGTGAATCCGGAGGTGATCGCCAAATATGCGGGTTCCGTTGCTGTTGAATGTTTCGGAATTGTCGGAATGGCGGCTGTAAATATGAAGGATGGACTTGTGCGTCTTCTGAAAAGAGATAGTCTGACACATGGAATTCAAGTGGTAATTTCAGACGATAATGAGATTACTTTAAATTTTCATGTGATCGTAGCCTATGGGGTGAATATCCTTTCTGTTTCTGACAATCTTATGAGCAATGTGAAGTATAAGGTTGAAGAGTTTACTGGAATGTCGGTAGAAAAGATCAACATCTTTGTAGAAGGTGTGAGAGTGATTGATTAAGGAGGATATTTTCGTGGCAGTTAAAACGATAAATACAGAGCTGTTTCGTAAGATGTTTCTTGCAGGAGCGGCTAATTTGGAAGCAAAAAAAGAATTTATTAATGAGTTGAATGTATTCCCGGTTCCTGACGGTGATACAGGAACAAACATGACTCTTACGATCATGTCTGCTGCAAAAGAGGTACAATCTCTTGAAAATGCAGATATGCTGACAATCGCGAAAGCGATTTCTTCAGGTTCACTTCGAGGAGCGCGCGGAAATTCAGGCGTAATTCTTTCACAGCTTCTCAGAGGATTTACAAAGGAGATCAGAGATCACAAAGAAATTGACGCAGTTATTTTAGCAAAAGCATGTGAGCGGGCAACTGCGACTGCTTATAAAGCAGTAATGAAACCGAAAGAAGGTACGATTCTTACTGTTGCAAAAGGTATTTCAAGAAAAGCAGAAGAACTTGCAGAAACAACAGAAGATTTAGAAGTATTTATTCCGGAAGTAATTAAATATGCAGAAGAAGTTTTAGCGCAGACGCCGGAGATGCTGCCTGTATTAAAGGAGGCCGGCGTTGTGGATTCCGGCGGACAGGGATTACTTGAAGTGATCCACGGAGCCTATGATGCATTTCTCGGAAAAGAAGTGGATTATACTGCGATCGAGGCAAGTGGCGGTACGAAGATGGTAAAACCGGGTCAGCAGGCAGAAGCAGATATCAAGTTTGGATATTGTACAGAGTTTATCATCATGACAGAAAAAGCGTTTACAGAGAATGATGAGACAGAATTCAAGGCATATCTTGAGTCCATTGGTGATTCCATTGTTTGTGTTGCGGATGATGATATTGTAAAGATTCATGTACACACAAATGATCCCGGACTTGCAATCCAAAAGGCGCTTACTTACGGTCAGCTTTCGAGAATGAAAATTGATAATATGCGCGAGGAACATCAGGAAAAACTGATCAAAGACGCAGAAAAAGCAGCAGCGCAGCAAGCGGAACAAGCGGCTGCAAAGAAGAAAAAAGAGCCAAGAAAATCGGTTGGATTTATCGCTGTCTCTATAGGAGAAGGAATGAATGAGATTTTCCGTGAACTCGGAGTTGACTATATCATTGAAGGCGGACAGACAATGAATCCAAGTACGGATGATATGCTCAGCGCCATTGATGAAGTAAATGCAGATCATATCTTCATCCTTCCGAATAATAAAAATATTATTCTTGCGGCAAATCAGGCACAGTCATTGACAGAAGATAAAGATATTATTGTAATACCGACAAAAACTGTTCCTCAGGGAATTACGGCGATCATCAGCTACATGCCTGAAGCGGATGTGGATACGAATATTGAAACGCTGGAAGAAGCGATTAAAAATGTGAAGACCGGACAGGTCACATATGCCGTTCGTGATACACATATCGATGACAAAGAGATACATGAAGGCGACATTATGGGAATCGGAGATCATGGAATTCTTGCAGTCGGTCAGTCTGTTGAAGAAACAACAAAAGAAATGCTGTCACAGCTTGTTGATGAAGAGTCAGAATTAATCAGTCTGTATTTCGGCCAGGATGTTCTTGAAGAGGATGCGGAAAGTTTTGCAGAGGAAGTTGCAAATTTGTATCCTGATGTCGATGTCGATGTTCATATGGGTGGACAGCCGATCTATTATTATGTCCTTTCTGTAGAATAAAGTATATCTGTAAAAGAAAACATAATATTGCAAAAAGAGGCGCTCTTCCTGAAGGGAGAACGCCTCAAAATATATTGAGAAAACAAAAAACAATCTAATGAACAGGCGGGAATAAAGGTGGAAAAAAGAAAGATCAGCTGCTTAAAAGGAGTCGGAGAAAAGACGGAAAAATTATTTCAGAAAATCGGAGTAAATACGGTCGATGATCTGATCCGTTATTATCCAAAAGGATTCGAAATCTTTGAAGATCCGGTTTCAATCGGTGAGGCAGAAGAAGGAAAAACCTGCACTGTATCAGGAATGGTTTTCGGCAAAATCCAGGTATCTGCTAATTCAAAAATGCAAGTTACGACTCTTCATTTAAAAGATGTGACGGGAATATTGAAAGTTGTTTGGTATCGAATGCCTTTTTTACGAAGCACTCTTGCCAAAGGGGGAGTGCTTATTCTGCGCGGGCGTATTGTACGGAAGAAAAATGAACTTGTAATGGAGCACCCTGAAATCTTTTATCCGGCATTCAAGTATGAGGAAAAGAGACATACAATGCAACCGATATACAGTTTGACTGCCGGTTTGACAAACAACGCTGTAATAAAAGCTGTAAAACAGGCCATATCTTTTGCAGAAGACGAGCAAGATCTTCTTCCTGAAGAGCTTCGTCTTAAGTATCGTTTTCCTGAATACAAAGAAGCGATTCAGACAATGCATTTTCCGACAGGAAAAGAGCAGTTTTGCACAGCGAGAGAAAGATTTGTATTTGAAGAATTTCTGGTTTTTATTTTATCTTTGCGGAGGATGAAAGAATCAGAAAATCGCAGTGAAAATCCGTTTTGTTTTGAAGAAGTCCCACAGATTGAGCAATTTTTAGGAGCCCTTCCTTACCGACTTACGAATGCCCAGATGAAAGTTTGGACCGAGATAAAACAGGATATGCAAAGTGCAAATGTCATGTCCAGACTTGTACAAGGTGACGTAGGATCAGGAAAAACAATCGTTGCGTTTTTAGCGCTTTTGCTGACTGCCTTAAACGGATATCAAGGCGCTCTTATGGCGCCTACGGAAGTGCTGGCTGTTCAGCATTATGAAAATATAACAAATATGCTGGAAGCATACAAGATTCCTGTTCAGGCGGAACTTTTAACAGGTTCTATGACAACGCGTCAAAAAAGGGATGCTTATAAACGGATTGAGTCAGGAGAGGTTTCGATTATAATCGGAACACATGCTCTTATCCAGGAAAAAGTAATCTATCATGATCTTGCGCTTGTCGTTACAGATGAACAACATCGCTTCGGAGTAAGGCAGAGGGAAACACTTGCACAAAAAGGAAGAACGCCTCATATTCTCGTTATGAGCGCAACACCGATCCCAAGGACGCTTGCAATTATTTTATACGGGGATTTGGATATCTCGGTCATCAATGAAATGCCCAAAAATCGTTTGCCGATTAAAAATTGCGTAGTAAATACGGAATATCGGGAAAAGGCATACCGATTTATTCAGAAGCAGGTTTCTATGGGGCGGCAATGTTATGTAATCTGTCCTATGGTTGAAGAAAGCGAAAGCCTGGAGGCTGAAAATGTTACGGATTATTCTCAAATGCTTGCCGAAGAACTGGGAAATCATATCTGTGTAGGATGCCTTCACGGAAAAATGAAACAGAAGGAAAAAGACGAGGTGATGTCTGCGTTTGGAAAAAATGAAATTCAGGTTCTCGTATCAACAACCGTAGTAGAAGTCGGAATTGATGTGCCGAATGCGACGGTTATGTTGATTGAAAATGCAGAACGATTCGGGCTGGCGCAGCTTCATCAGCTTCGAGGACGAGTCGGAAGAGGAGGGCATCAGTCTTATTGTATTTTTATGTCCGCTTCTAAATCTGACGAAACAAAAGAAAGACTTGAGATTTTAAATCATTCAAATGACGGTTTTTTTATCGCAAATGAAGATCTGCGTCTGAGAGGTCCCGGAGATTTGTTTGGAATACGTCAAAGCGGTCTGCTTGATTTTAAGATTGCAGATGTTTTTCAAGATGCGGAAGTGTTAAAAAATGCCGGGGAAGCAGCGAATATGATCTTAAAAAAAGATCCCGAACTGAAAGCGGAGTCTTATAGAAATTTAAAAAAATATATTGATAATAAAATACAGCAGATTATGCTGGAAACAACATTATAGTAGAAAAGGATCTGTAAAAAATTTCCTGTTTAAAAAATACTTTCCTCCATATACTATGAGCGTAACAAAACAAACGGAAAGCAAATGTATTGTAACCGGCTGCATGAGCGGCAGATTACATACAGATGCAGCCGGAAAATTGTTACAACAAACGAAAATGGCTAAGGCCGTTAAAATGCAAAAGGAGGAAATTGATCATGGCAAATCGTTCATCTAACAGAGCAGCAGTACCGGAGGCAAAAGGCGCTTTGGACAAATTCAAGTATGAAGTGGCAAGTGAGCTCGGAGTACCGTTGACAGACGGTTACAATGGAGACCTCACTTCAAAACAGAACGGATCTGTAGGCGGATATATGGTCAAGAAAATGATCGAGCAGCAGGAAAAACAGATGGCAGGTAAATAATGCTTCTTTTCGATAAGAAAAGTTTGCTGCCACAGCACTTCGTAAGAAACGGAGAACTGGATTAAAAGAAAAAAACGTCCGGGTTGACCCGGGCGTTTTTTTCTGATAAAATTTTGCGTAGTTGTTAAAGAAATGAGGTGTCGTTTTATGCGCGTGATTGCAGGAAGTGCAAGAAGTCTCAGATTAAAGACTTTAGACGGAATGGATACAAGACCTACGACTGACCGGATCAAAGAAACTTTGTTTAATATGATCGGACCGGCAATGTTTGACTGCGTCTTTCTTGATTTGTTCGCAGGCAGCGGAGGCATCGGGATCGAGGCTCTCAGCAGAGGCGCCCGGGAAGCTGTTTTCGTAGAAAACAATCCAAAGGCGATGGACTGTATTAAAGAGAATTTGAAGTTTGCGAAACTTGCGGGAAAAGCAGTTACTTTGACATCGGATGTCATGAACGCACTTTACAGATTAGAAGGAGAAAAAGTATTCGATTATATTTTTTTAGATCCGCCATATGACAGAGAACTGGAACGAAAAGTGTTGGAATATTTGTCCGATTCAGATCTTGTATATGAAGATACACAGATTATCGTAGAAGCTTCAAAAGATACGGATTTTTCTTATTTGAAAGATCTTGGATTTGAAATTCTAAGAGAAAAAGTATATAAAACGAATAAACACCTGTTTATCGAGAAGGCGGGGAAGGAAGAAATATGTTAAGAGCAATTTATCCGGGCAGCTTTGATCCGGTTACATACGGTCATATAGATATTATGCGCAGATCTTGTAAAATTGTTGATGAATTAATTGTCGGCGTATTGAGCAATAAAGCAAAAATTCCGTTGTTTTCTGTAGAAGAACGTGTTAAAATGTTAAGAGAAGTGACAAAAGATCTCAATAATATTCGAATCGTTCCGTTTGACGGACTTTTAGTTGAGTTTGCGGCTCGAATGGATGCCGGACTTGTAATAAGAGGTCTGAGAGCGATTACAGATTTCGAGTATGAACTTCAGATGTCACAGACGAATCAGAAACTGGATCCGAATATAGAGACGATGTTTTTGACGACGAGTATTGAATATTCTTATTTAAGTTCTACAACAGTAAGAGAAATTGCTGCTTTTGGGGGAGATTTAACACAATTTGTGCCGGAAGCAGTCGCGTTAGAACTTGAAAAAAAGATGAATACAAAAGGAGAGTGTAACAAATGAGCAGCCGTATAGAGCAGATTATCGAAGAGATTGAAGAGTACATCGATCGTGACTGTAAATTCCAGCCATTATCAACAACAAAGATTATTGTAAATAAAGAACATTTAGAAGAACTTTTGAGAGAACTTCGAATGAAGACTCCTGACGAGATAAAGCGTTATCAGAAGATCATTGCGAATCGTGATGCGATTCTTGCTGATGCACAGGCGAAAGCTGATGCGATGATTGAAGAGGCACAGGTGCAGACGACAGAACTTGTCAGTGAACATGAGATCATGCAGCAGGCTTACGCGCAGGCAAATGAGATCGTAACGCAAGCTACGGCACAGGCTCAGGAAATTATAGATAATGCAACAACAGATGCGAATGCGATCCGAATCGGCGCAATCCAGTATACGGATGATTTGATGGCAAATGCCGAAAGTATCATCGGACATACACTGGACAGTTATACGACGAAGTATGACGGCTTGATCAGTTCTCTGCAGGAATGTTACGAAACAGTTCGGGCGAACCGTGCAGAGCTGGATATACCGGAGGAAGAAGATCCGGGAGCATATGATTCTCAGGATGTACTGTTCTAAAAGATTGTGCTTAAAAGAGGATTATCTGTCATAAAAAGAAAGATGAGAGCAGATCTCTTCACGTTAAAAGTGGAAGAGATCTGCTCTTTTGGCAATGGCGACCGCTTGCAGTCTCGGAATGTGCCTTTTGCACTTCCTGTGATTAAAATAATATGACGTAGCAGTATGCGGCTGCTGCAGAAATTATGGCAGTTATTATTTTTTGGATTACATACGGGAAAAAAGGAATTCCTGATGAATGAATCATGCTTTTTGTTTGTGCAAGAGCACATACGCCTCCAAAGGAAGTGAGAGCAATAATAAGCGGATAAGAAACGGTAATCTGTTCGAATTGCTCAAAAAGAATTAAAATCCCATTTGTCATCTCTAAAACAGGCAATAGATAAAGAAGAGCAGGTATATCAGCCGTAAATCGTGATAAAAGGCGTATGAATACGGAAAAAATAATGATATAACCGCCTACCTTTACGATATTTTCAAAACTGTCCATAATACATTCATCAAAGATACGAAATGAAAATGATTCCTTATTTTCTTCTGAAGAAAAAGACTTTGCATTGCCATTGTCATACGGAAGATAAAACTTTCTGAAAAAGAAACTAAGTATAATCGGAACTCCAATCAAAATAACAAGTGAAGGCACAAGAAATGTTTCACTTTGGAACACCTTGTGTATGATAAAATTAACGATAAAAACAGGGCTTGTATTATTACAAAAAGAGAGCAGATAAGCAGCTTCCGAACGGTTGATTTTGTTTGCGTTTACAAGGTCTGCAGTAATTTTTGCCCCCATCGGGTATCCGCATAAAAATCCGGAAATCACTGAGAAAGCACCTGCTGCAGATATCGAAAATATTTTTCCGACAGGTTTGCCTGCAATCTGCGCAATGATATGTAAACCTCCGCTTTTTAAAAGAACAGCAGTGATAAACATAAATGGAAAGAGTGTCGGAAAAATGGTGTTAAACCAAAGCAAAAGTCCGTCTGCAGTTCCTGAGAAGACGATATCCGGTGAAATAAGCATCGTAAGAAAAAGGAAAACTGTAATGCTTCCCATATTAAAAAACCTGATTTTTTCAGATGAACTTTTATGAAATAACCGAATCACAACCATTCTCCTTTCACCGCCGGATTAACTATATAATAATGTGTATGATACGCACATGTTTTGTATGAAGATAACATATAGTGAAAGGCAGAAAGGAATTGATGTATCTGTTCATGAAAGGAAAGAATCAGAATGTGGGAATAGTTAAAAAAAGAAGAACAAAATTTTGGGAAAGGTTTATGATCCTGTCTGCCGCTTTGTTTTTTTCTGCTTTCTTTGCGGCAATCTGGCTTCCGAAACTTCAGTATCAAAGCAGAGAAAGTCGTTTGTCAGAAGAGGTGATCTGTTCTGATCTGTTTCGCAGGCAGTCTGTTCCAGATGATATCTTCGAAAAAATAAAACAAAGTGACGATCCGGGAAAAATTCTCGGATTATATTGGCTGGAAAGTGATTTCGGAACACAAGACGTCTATTCGGATATGAGAAAGGCCGAAAAGCGGTGGTCTCATTTAGAAGGATGGCAGTCTTATTTGGAAACATGCAGGGCGGTTTGGAATGATCTGGAATATTTTCCTGTAGCGGAATATGAGGCGGAAAGACTAAACGTTACTTTTTCCGATTCATGGATGCTGGATCGAACTTACCAGGGTAACAGAAAGCATGAAGGAACAGATATTATGCCGTCCGTTAATCAGCCGGATCTGTTTCCCGTTGTAAGTATGACAGATGGAACGGTCACCTCCGTAGGCTGGCTGGAGTTAGGAGGATATCGTATTGGGATCACTGCCCCACAAGGAGCTTATTTCTATTACGCGCATCTAAGTTCTTATACGGGATTTAAAGAAGGAGATTCTATCCATGCCGGCGATGTGA
>CAJLUP010000074.1 GCA_905209865.1 uncultured Lachnospiraceae bacterium | reverse complement strand
TCTTCCGATCTAACACGAAAAAGTTAAGCGGTTCATTTGAAGAAAATATAAGATATATGAATGAGATCCTTCCGGTAAAAGAAAGCTTTGATATTATCCGAAGAGAGATCATGATAGGTGGAAAGGCGTCTGTGTTCTACTACATTGATGGATTTATAAAAGATGAAGCAATGTTGAAGATTATGGACTCCTTTCTTTCTGTATCTGAGGAGGATATGCCGGAAGATGCAGAAATGTTTATTCAAAAACATGTACCTTATGTAGAAGTGGAGATTTTGGAAGATTTTGATCAGGTGATACGAAATGTTCTTTCAGGTCCGGCGTGTCTTTTTATCGATGGGTATAAGGAGTGTATTGCCTTAGACTGTAGAACATATCCGGCAAGAGGAGTCGATGAACCTGATAAAGATAAATCGCTTCGCGGCTCAAGAGACGGATTTGTAGAGACAATCGTATTTAACACAGCATTGATGCGCCGAAGGATCCGTGACCCGCAGCTTGTGATGGAGATGATGGAAGCAGGCCAGTCATCCCGCACAGACATAGCAGTCTGCTATATGAAAGACAGAGTAGATCAGGAGCTTTTGCAAAATTTAAAGAAGAGGATTGAAACGTTAGAATTGAATGATCTGAGGATGAATCAGCAAAGTCTTGCAGAGGCGCTTTTTAAACGGAAATGGTTTAATCCGTTCCCGAAATTCAAATACACAGAACGGCCGGATACGGCGGCGGCATGTCTGTTTGAAGGAAAGGTCGTAATCCTTGTAGATAATTCTCCGTCGGCGATGATTCTTCCGACTTCGATTTTTGACATGATTGAAGAAGCAAATGATTATTATTTTCCGACAGTGACAGGAATGTATTTAAAGATTACAAGAACGCTGATCACAGTTGCAACTGTATTTTTTACGCCATTGTATTTATTGTTCATGCAGAATATCGAATGGCTGCCTGAAGTGTTTCAATTTGTAGCGGTGAGAGATACAGTTAATATTCCGCTTGTTTTTCAGTTTATTATTTTAGAATTATCGATTGACGGACTGCGTCTGGCGGCAATGAATACACCGACGATGCTAAGTACGCCTCTCAGTGTGATCGCGGGTATTGTGATGGGAGAGTTTTCGGTACAGTCTGGTTGGTTTAATTCAGAAGTAATGTTGTACATGGCATTTGTCGCTGTAGCAAATTATACACAGCCTAACTTTGAACTCGGATATGCGCTGAAATTTATGCGCCTTCTTCTTTTAATTCTGACTGCATGTTTCAATCTGTACGGATTTATCATCGGCTGTATTTTGGTACTTTGTTTTCTTGCATTTAATAAAACATTGTCAGGGCGCAACTATCTGAATGTAAAACGAAATTAGTTTTTGCTTGTGTGGCAGTTAAATTTTCATTTATAGCAGAGCTGTTATAACAAATTTTAATTTTTGTTAAAAAATTTTGCGTAATGTCTTAAAAAATGGTATTATATGTAAATGTAGGGATGCGGAAATTTTCTGCGTTCTGATATTTATACAGGAGGCATACGAAAATGAGAGATTATGTGATCACGGTAAATAGTACGGTTGATGTGCCGAAAGCATGGCTGGAGGAAAGACATGTTCCGGTTGTTGCATTGAAATATACGATTGACGGAGAGACTTACACAGATATGGACGGATTGACTGCCAAAGAATTCTTTGCAAAGCTTCGTGAAGGAAAAATGTCTGTTACTTCACAGGTGAATCCGGAAGAAGCTATGGAAGCTTTGGAACCGTTTGTAAAAGAAGGAAAGGACGTTCTGCATCTTGGATTTTCGTCCGGTCTGAGCGGAACTTTAAACAGTATGCGTATTGCCGGAGAGATGCTTGAGGAAAAATATCCTGAGGCGAAGGTTATTGTAGTCGATACGCTTTGTGCCTGTATGGGAGAAGCCTTGCTGCTTCATAAAGCGCTTCAGAAAAAGGCAGAAGGAAAGACGATCGAAGAAGTTGCCGAATGGGCAGAAGAAAATAAGCTTCACATTTGCCATAATGTGACTGTGGATGATCTGAATCACCTTCACAGAGGAGGCCGTGTGTCTAAGACAACGGCAGTTCTCGGAACACTTGTACAGATTAAACCGATCATTCATATGGATAATGAAGGAAAACTTCAGGTGATCGGAAAAGAGAGAGGCCGTAAAAAATCTTTGCACAAGATTGTAGATATGGCGGTACAGCAGTCGGAAGGATGGGAGAATGATCTGATCATGATTACTCACGGAGACTGTCTTGAAGATGCAGAATATGTCGCAAAACTTGTACGCGAGAAGATGGGGATTGAAAATATTTTGATTAATAATATCGGAACGGTAATCGGCAGTCATACAGGTCCGGGTGTAGTAGCTGTGTTCTGCATGGGAAATGCAAGATAAGGCAGACGAAGACTTAAAAAGAAAATAGAAAAAAGGATGTTTATAAATAGGAAAGAAAGGTTGGGTATGATTTTATATCATGCGCCGATCTTTCTTTTTTGCAATAGCGACCGCTTACAATCCCGGAATGTGTCTTTTGGCACTTCCGGTGATTGGCATGTGAAAGAACAGAATCTGTGAAATTATGCTTTTTATTTGTAAGACATTCCGCTATAATAGATTGGAAAAGCAAATAGTTACTATGAAAGAGGAATTACATCATGATACTTGCATGTCATAATCTTAAGAAGTCATTTGGAGACCGTGTTATTGTCGAAAGCGGATCTTTTCATATAGAAGACAGAGAGAAAGCGGCTTTGGTCGGGGTAAACGGTGCCGGAAAATCAACTATTTTTAAAATGATCATAGGGGAAGAACCGACAGATGCAGGGGAAGTCATTCTTGCAAAAGGGAAAACGATCGGTTATCTTGCCCAGCATCAGAATCTGATCCCTAACGGGACAATCTATGAAGAACTTCGTTCTGCGAAAGCAGATGTCATAGAGATGGAACGTCAGATCCGTGCGATTGAACATGAATTAAAGGAATTGTCAGGCGATGCATTGAATGAACGGCTTGAAACGTACAATCGGCTTCAATCTCAATTTGAGGCGAAAAACGGATATGCCTGTGAGAGTGAAATTGTCGGTGTTTTGAAAGGACTTGGGTTTACGGAAGAAGAGTTTTCAAAGAGAACAGACACTTTATCAGGCGGACAAAAGACGCGGGTCGCTCTCGGAAAACTGCTTCTTACGGATCCGGATATTTTATTGTTGGATGAGCCTACAAACCATTTGGATTTGAATTCAATTTCATGGTTGGAAACATATTTGATGAATTACAGAGGTTCTGTATTTATCGTGTCTCATGACCGATTTTTCTTAAACAGAGTTGTTACAAAAGTGATCGAAATTGAGAACGGGATCTTGTCTATGTACATGGGAAATTATCGCGCATATTCTGAAAAGAAACAGCAGATACGGGATGCGAAGCTGAAAGAATATTTTAATCAGCAGCGTGAGATCAAACATCAGCAGGCAGTGATTGAAAAACTACGTTCTTTTAACAGAGAAAAATCCATTCGGCGGGCTGAAAGCCGTGAAAAGATGTTAGAGAAGATTACACCTGTAGACAAACCGCAGGAGGCTGCGCGGGAAATGCATTTTACATTAGAACCGTCCTGTATTAGTGGAAACGATGTTTTGACAGTGGAGCATTTATCCAAACAATTTGATACACAGGTTCTGTTTCAGAATGTTGATTTTGAGATCAAACGTGGCGAACATGTAGCGGTGATTGGCGATAACGGAACAGGAAAAACGACTCTTTTGAAAATATTAAATCAAGTGATCGAAGCAGACAGCGGATCTTTTACGCTTGGAGCAAAAGTGCAGATCGGTTATTATGATCAGGAGCATCATGTACTGCACGATGATAAAACAATATTTGAAGAAATATCTGATGATTATCCGCATCTTACAAATACAGAAATTCGAAACACATTAGCTGCATTTCAATTTACCGGGGATGAAGTATTTCAAGTGATCCGATCATTAAGCGGAGGAGAAAAGGGGAGGGTTTCTCTCGCCAAACTTATGCTTTCCGAAGCTAATTTTTTGATTCTTGACGAGCCAACCAACCATCTTGATATTGCTTCGAAGGAAATTCTTGAAGAGGCTTTGAATAATTATACCGGAACGATCCTGTATGTCTCTCATGATCGTTATTTTATTAACAGCACAGCGTCCAGAATACTGGAACTTGTTAATCGTACTTTTGTAAATTATATTGGAAATTATGATTATTATCTTGAAAAAAAAGAAGAATTGACACAGGCTTATACAGCGGCTCAAGAAAATACCCAAGAAAGAATTCTCGGTGATGATTTTGGGAAAAGCAGTGGGCAAACGGTTTCTTTGTCCGATTCAAAACTGAGCTGGAAAGAACAAAAAGAACAGCAGGCGAAAGAGCGAAAACGGAAGAATGAGCTGAAAAAGACGGAGGAAGAGATTGCGAAACTTGAAGAAGAAAATCAGGAAATTGATGTTCAGATGACGTTGGAAGAGGTGTATTCCAATTCTGTGAAATGTCAGGAGCTTTCGTCTAAACGTGCTGAAAATGAATTGCGTCTTGAAGAGTTATATGAAAAATGGGAAGAATTAGCCGAGTAGAAGAACGATCAAAGAGCAGACATTTTATAATACGGTTATAATAAAAGTACTGAAAACGCTGTGAAATCGTTAGTTCTGTTTGACATAATATTAACTATTTTATATAATGTAACAGAAGTGTCGGTATGTCCGACGAGTGAATGAAATAGATATGAGCGCCGAATAAGGGCAGCACAGTGGAAGGTGATAAACGTGGAGCGTAGAAAAATATCCAGAGCGGTAATTTCAAGACTGCCGAGATATTATCGGTATTTGGGTGATCTGCTTGAAATAGGGGTTGAGAGGATTTCTTCTAATGATTTGAGCAAGAAGATGAATGTGACAGCGTCACAGATTCGTCAAGATCTGAATAATTTCGGTGGATTTGGACAGCAGGGGTATGGGTACAATGTAAAGTATCTTTATACGGAGATAGGCAAGATATTAGGACTTGACAAGACCCATAATTTTATTATTATCGGAGCAGGAAATTTAGGGCAGGCGCTTGCAAATTATGCGTCCTTTGAACGAAGCGGTTTTGTTTTAAAAAGTTTGTTTGATGTAAATCCGCGTCTTGAAGGAATGTCGATTCGTGGAATCGAGGTTCGTATGATGGATGAACTGGTAGATTTTCTGCAGAACAATGATATTGAGATTGCGGCGCTGACGATTCCGAAGTCGAAGGCAATCGAAGTCGCGGATGTTCTCGTTGATAATGGAATTAAGGCAATATGGAATTTTGCACATACAGACCTAAGTCTTCCGAAAGATGTGATTGTGGAAAGTGTGCATCTTTCAGACAGTCTTATGAAATTATCATATAATATCAGTCAGCGAGAAGGCGGACAGAAAAAATAGATACTTGAAGACAGAACCCCGCAGGAAACTGCGGGTGTTCCCTTTTAACAGCATAAAAGGCGGTGGACTAAATGAGATATCTTCCAAATGGAAAGCAGATGAAAGATGCAGATACATATACGATTGAAAAGATCGGACTTCCATCTCTTGTGTTAATGGAAAGAGCGGCGCTGGAAACCGTGAGAACTTTGCAGGAAAAAAAGATTGATCTTTCAGAAGCGCTTGTTGTGTGCGGAAGTGGAAATAATGGCGGAGACGGTTTTGCCGCAGCACGGATTTTAAGAGAAGAAGGATTTCATGCAGAAGTATTGTTTGTTGGCAGTGAAGCGGCTCTTAGTGCAGAATGCCGCGCACAGAAACAGATTGTGCAGCAGCTTGGAATTCCTGTGTTCACGGATTTTCCGAATCGGGAATATACTGTTATAATTGATGCGATATTTGGCGTAGGATTAAGCAGGGATGTGGAAGGCAGATATCGGACTGCGATCGAGTGGATGAATGAGAAAAAGTGTGAAAAAGCGGCAATCGATATTCCTTCAGGAATATGTGCGGAGACAGGGCAGATTTTAGGAGTTGCATTCCGGTCTGATATCACGGTTTCTATGGCTTGTGTAAAAATCGGATGTGAATTGTTTCCCGGGAAATTATATGCCAAAGAGACGGTGGCGGTTCCGATTGGAATTGATACTGCTTATTTTGATAGAAGAGAAGATGTATATTGTACTTATGACCAAGGGGATTTTCAGATGCTTCTGCCGCAGAGAAAACCGGATTCACACAAAGGGGATTACGGAAAAGTGTTGATGATTACCGGAAGCCGGGGGATGGCAGGGGCGGCGTTTCTGTCAGCAAAGGCGGCATATGCGGTCGGAGCCGGACTTGTTCAGATCTATACGTCGGAAGAGAATCGGGTTGTTTTGCAGGAACTGCTTCCTGAAGCAATTATCTCCTGCTATAGAGAGGAAGAGTCAGTTCCACATGATGGAGATCTGGAGCGTCTGATTCGATGGTCTGATGTTGTATGCATTGGATGCGGCCTTGGAACAGGCGAATTTTCAAGACGTCTTTTGAAAAAGGTGATAAAGATCACAAACAATGGGGAGAAGGAAAACATACTTCATCGGCCATGTATTATTGATGCGGACGGGTTAAATCTGCTCAGTGAAAATATAGAGATTTTAAGAGATGTTTCAGATGTTATTCTGACTCCTCATATGCGGGAAATGTCAAGGTTGATTCGAAAGGAAATCAAAGATATTTCACAGAGCCGTATCGATGTAGTGAAGGAGTTTACGGAACAGTATCCGGTTGTCTGTGTGCTGAAAGACAGCAGAACGATAGCGGCGCAGAATGGACATCATCCGTTTTTAAACCTTGCAGGAAACAGCGCGATGGCAAAGGCGGGATCAGGGGATGTTTTGGCAGGAGTGATTTCCGGTCTTGCAGCACAGAAAATGAATGCTTTTGCGGCGGCATCTGTCGGTGTATACTTGCATGCATGCGGGGGAGATGAAGCGCAGAAACAAAAGGGAAGCTACAGTGTTCTTGCAAGAGATTTGATCGATGGGATCGAACAATGTATAAAAAATGCGGAAAAAAGTTTTGACAGATCAAAAAGATATGAGTGATTTGTATAAGGAGAAAGAACATGAGTGAACATAATAGAGTATGCGCGCAGATTGATCTGGACGCAGTCTCTTATAATATGGAACAGATGAAAAATCAAATCGGGAAAGAGGCGCGTCTGATCGCGGTAATTAAGACAGACGGATACGGGCATGGCGCTGTTCCGATTGCGCAGATGTTTGAAACATTTTCATATGTATGGGGATATGCTGTGGCGTGTATTGAAGAAGCAGTTGCTCTTCGGGAAGCAGGAATAAAAAAGCCAATCCTTGTGCTTGGATGTATATTTCCGGATCAATATGAAACAATGGTTGAACAGGAAATCCGTGCAGCCGTATATACGAAAGAGATGGCGGAAGGAATGTCTTTGGAAGCAGTACGGCAGGGAAAGAAGGCTTATTTTCATATTAAGATCGATACAGGAATGGGACGTATCGGCTTTCCGGTGAATGAGGAGAGCGTGGATCTGATTGAACAGATCAGTAAACTTCCGAATATATATATGGAAGGGATGTTTACTCATTTTGCCAAGGCAGATGAAAAAGAAAAATCATATACATTAAAACAGCATGAAAAGTTTTTGTGGATGAAAGAGCAGATGGAAGCCCGGAAGGTGGAGATCACATATTATGATTGCGATAACAGCGCAGGGATCATAGATTTTCCAAACATGAAACATGATCTTGCAAGAGCCGGGATTGCCACTTATGGAATGTATCCTTCAGACGAAGTGCAAAAAGAGAATGTTCATCTGAAACCGGCGCTTTCTCTGATCAGTCACGTTACATTCGTAAAAGAAGTTGAGGCAGGAACGCCAATTAGTTATGGAGGAACATTTGTTGCTTCGAGGAAAATGAAAGTGGCGACGATCCCGGTGGGATATGGAGACGGATATCCACGTTCTCTTTCAAATAAAGGGAGTGTGCTTATCAGAGGGAAGAGAGCAAAGATTCTCGGAAGAGTCTGTATGGATCAGTTTATGGTGGATGTGACAGAGATACCGAATGTAGCATTTATGGATCCGGTTGTTTTGATCGGTAAAGACGGAGAAGAAGAGATCAAGGTAGAGGAACTTTCTAAGTTGAGCGGAAGATTTAACTACGAATTTGTCTGCTGTCTTGGGAAACGGATTCCGAGAGTTTACAAAGGAGGAAATCCGAATAAGGCAAAGCAATAGTTTTGTGAATACATCCGATGACAAAGGGAATACTGATAAATGAAACATGACAGAAATGTTGTGAAGATAATATTAGTATGAAATCGGAGAGTGAAAAATTTGGTGATCAGACGTGGGGACATTTTTTACGCCGACCTAAGTCCTGTTGTCGGTTCAGAACAAGGAGGGGTAAGACCTGTCCTTGTCATACAGAATAATGTCGGAAACAGACACAGCCCGACTGTGATCTGTGCGGCGATTACTTCAAAGATGAATAAGGCGAAGCTGCCGACTCATATAGAAATCAGTACGCGGGACTATAAGATTGTGAAAAATTCTGTCATTTTGCTGGAACAGATTCGCACGATCGATAAGCAGCGGCTGAAAGAATATGTCTGTCATATCGACAGTGCAATGATGCAGAAAGTAGACAAGGCAATCAGGATCAGTCTTGAAATTACTACATAGACTGTTTCTGACTTCTTTACAGAAGAGAAAAAGAGTGATAAAATTGTAAAGCAAAATGTACGGTAACAGAAAACAGACTGTACAAGAGAAAGAGAAGAGGAGAAATTTTATATGTCTGGACATTCAAAATTTGCAAATATCAAACATAAGAAAGAAAAGAACGACGCTGCGAAAGGAAAGATCTTTACAAAGATCGGAAGAGAACTTGCCGTGGCAGTAAAAGAAGGCGGCGGTCCGGATCCGGCGAATAACAGCCGGCTGCGCGATGTGATTGCGAAAGCAAAATCAAACAATATGCCGAATGATACGATTGAGAGAAATATTAAAAAA
>CAJLUP010000073.1 GCA_905209865.1 uncultured Lachnospiraceae bacterium | reverse complement strand
CTTGAATTTCCAAGTAAAAAATGGTATGATTCTAATGCTGTAAAGTCATGTGCAGTTTTCCTGCACTCGTACTTAAAACTCAATTTATACTATATTCAACAGGAGAATACTATGTCAAACATCGAACTTTTAGAAAAAACTCTTCCTGCCGCACCGTTAAAGCTCGTTGCGATGGAGAGCTGCCGTGAGCTCGGACAGAAAGTAAATGATTATATTGTTTCTTTCCGTGAAAATACGATCAACGAAGTATCCGAGTCTCCCCTGTATGTAAATTACAAATCTAACAACTATCTTGTAGATTGCTGCTGTCCCCGTTTCGGCACCGGAGAGGCAAAAGGCCTTCTCAAAGAAACGATTCGCGGAACAGATCTTTTCATCATGACGGACGTATGCAACCACAACCTGACTTATACTGTCAGCGGTCAGTTGAATCACATGTCCCCTGATGATCATTTTCAGGATCTGAAACGTATCATCTCCGCTGCAACCGGAAAAGCAAAACGTATCAACGTCATCATGCCATTCCTCTATGAAAGCCGCCAGCACAAACGTACAAAACGTGAGTCTCTTGACTGTGCGCTCGCTTTGGAAGAATTAAACGCAATGGGCGTTTCAAATATCATTACGTTTGACGCGCATGACCCCCGCGTACAAAATGCCATTCCTCTAAGCGGATTTGACAGCTTCAACCCGCCGTATCAGTTTATGAAAGCGCTGTTTCGCGCTGTCCCGGATCTCATTCCGGACAAAGACCATCTGATGATCATCAGTCCTGATGAAGGAGCGATGCACCGCGCCGTTTATTTTTCGAATGTTCTCGGAGTAGACATGGGAATGTTCTATAAACGCCGTGATTACTCTACGATCATCAACGGCAAGAACCCGATCGTGGCTCACGAATTCCTCGGAGACGATGTTTCGGGAAAAGACGTCATTATCGTAGACGATATGATCGCTTCAGGCGGAAGTATGCTTGATGTTGCCAAACAGTTAAAAGAACGAAATGCCGGCCGTGTTTTCGTATGTACAACTTTCGGATTGTTCACAGAAGGTTTTGAAAAATTTGATGAATACTACGAAAAAGGATATATCAATAAAGTCATTACAACAAACCTCACATATCTTCCGGCAGAATTGTACGAAAAACCATATTTTGTCAAAGCTGACATGAGTAAATTCCTTGCATTGATTATCGATTCTCTGAACCACGATATTACAATCGGTTCCGTAATGAATCCGACAGATAAAATCCATGCACTTTTGGAAAAACATGCCAGAGGCGAACAGATTTAACGGTTTTGACACTGCATCATAACAGCCAAAAAGGATGAGCACGAAATCTTTTGTGTTCATCCTTTTTTCTGTCCCTATCGCTTCTATCTTTATCGATCTTTTTCGGAAAGTTCTTTCTTCCTTTTTCATCTCTGTTTTATGTCGAAATTATATGCACTTTTATACTAATACAGCTTCGCTCCGATCAGTCTTGGACGATATCCCTTCTTTTCCAATGCCTGCAGTATCTCATGTTTATGCTCTGAACCAAATGCTTCCATCGTAATTCGAAGCTCTACTGCTGCGTTTCGGTTTGTACTTACAAACTGATTGTGTTCAAGCTTGATCACATTGCCCTGCGCCTCTGCGATCGTCTGGGCAACCTGTACAAGTTCACCCGGTTTATCAGGAAGAAGTACAGATACAGAGAAGATCCTGTCGCGCTGGATCAGACCATGCTGTACAATAGATGACATCGTAATGACATCCATATTTCCTCCGCTTAATACGCAAACGACCTTTTTCCCTCTGCAGTCAAGCTGTTTTAAAGCAGCCACCGTCAGAAGACCTGAATTTTCTACGATCATCTTGTGATTTTCTACCATATCAAGAAATGCACCGATCAATTCATCATCTTCTACAAGAAGAATATCATCTACATTTTCCATAACATACGGAAGAATTTTATCTCCTACCGCTTTCACCGCAGTTCCGTCTGCGATCGTGTTGGCACTTTCAAGCTGCACAACTTCTCCTGCTGCAAGCGCCGCTTTCATGCTTGCCGCCTCTGCCGGCTCCACACCGATCACTTTTATTTTCGGATTCAGCATTTTTGCCAAAGTTGCCACTCCTGAAACAAGTCCGCCGCCGCCAATCGGTACAAGAATATAATCAACCGTCGGAAGTTCCTGTACAATTTCCATGGCAATCGTACCCTGCCCAGTTGCTACATCCGTATCATTAAAAGGATGTACAAACGTATAACCTTCTTTTTCTGCCAGCTCACACGCATAAGCATAAGCATCGTCATAGACATCTCCGTGAAGAATCACTTCCGCCCCATAACTTTTTGTCCGGTTCACCTTGATCAGCGGTGTAACGGTAGGCATGACAATCACAGCTTTACAACCGAATTTTTTTGCGGCAAATGCAACACCCTGGGCATGATTTCCTGCAGATGCCGTAATTAATCCCCTGCTTCTTTCTTCCTCGGACAAAGTGCTGATTTTATAATATGCTCCCCGGATCTTATATGCTCCGGTATGCTGCATATTCTCCGGTTTCAAATAAACCTTCCCTCCGCTTTGCTCACTCAGATAATCACTGAACACAAGCTTTGTCGGATTCGTCACTTTCTTTACAAGTTCACTGGCCTCTTCAAATTTCTCCAACGTCATCATTTTTCTTCATCCTCTCTGTAAAACAACGCCTTTACAAACTCATCTGCATCAAATTTCTGGAGATCATCTATCGTCTCTCCAACTCCAATATATTTTACCGGAATTCCAAGTTCCGCCTGAATTGCAACTGCAATGCCTCCCTTTGCCGTTCCGTCCATCTTTGTAAGAATAACGCCTGTAATATCTGCCGCCTCGTTAAATTCTTTTGCCTGCGCTAATGCGTTTTGCCCGGTTGTTGCATCCAGGACAACGAGCGTTTCCCGAAAAGCTTCCGGATATTCCCTGTCGATCACCCGATTGATCTTCTTTAATTCTTCCATCAAATTCTTCTTATTATGAAGCCGTCCTGCCGTATCGCATAAAAGGACGTCTGCACGTCTTGCCTTTGCCGCAGCTACCGCGTCATAGATCACCGCTGCCGGATCTGCTCCTTCCTGGCCGCCGATCATATCTACATCCGCGCGGTTTGCCCACTCTCGAAGCTGTTCCCCTGCCGCAGCACGGAATGTATCGGCCGCTGCAAGAACAACCTTTTTTCCTTGTCCTTTCAGCTTTCCTGCCAACTTTCCGATCGTAGTTGTCTTTCCCACTCCATTGACACCGATCACAAATACAACCGAGGTACGGTTCTCAAACTCATATGCTGTTTCTCCTACATCCATCTGCTCCCGGATACTGTCGATCAATAGCTGCCTGCATTCAATCGGCTCTTTAATATGGTTTTCTTTTACTTTCGTCCGAAGGTCTTCTAATATTTCCATTGTCGCACGAACACCAAGATCTCCCATGATCAATGTCTCTTCCAATTCCTCATAAAAGTCCTCGTCAATCTTGGAAAATCCATGAAAAATACTGTCCATCCCGGATACAATATTATCTCTCGTCTTTGCCAATCCTGATACCAGACGTCTGAAAAACCCCTTTTTTTCTTCCATTTATCTTCCACTTCCTTTCTCTGATCCCTTTTTCATTTAATTATCCAGCTTATCTTCTAAAAGATCAACTGACACAAGTGTTGAGACACCTTTCTCCTGCATCGTAATTCCATACAGCCTGTCCGCCGCCGTCATCGTTCCTCTTCGGTGCGTAATTACAATAAACTGCGTATTCTCGGTCAATTTATGAAGGTACTGCGCAAATCTAGTTACATTATTGTCATCCAGCGCCGCCTCAATCTCATCAAGAAGACAGAACGGAGAAGGCTTTAAGTTCTGAATTGCAAACAACAAGGAAATCGCTGTCAGTGCTTTTTCTCCGCCTGAAAGCTGCATCATATTTTGAAGCTTTTTCCCTGGAGGCTGCGCAATAATCCGAATTCCTGCCTCCAAAATATCCTCATCTTCCATCAATTCCAGCGTTCCTTTTCCGCCTCCGAACAACTGTCTGAACACCGTATTAAACTCTTCTTTTATTTTTCCGAACTGCTCGGCAAACTGTTTGCGCATTGCAGCGTCTAATTCTTCTATAATTTGAACAAGCGTCTGTTCCGCTTCAACAAGATCATCATGCTGATTTTTCAAAAAAGTGTATCTTTCGGAAACACTTTTAAAATCCTCAATAGCGTTCACATTGACCGTTCCAAGTTTTCGGATCTCATTTTTCAATTCCTGTATCTGACGCTTCATATAAGCAAGATCTGTTAAGTTCACATCTCGAAGTTCCATTGCATGATTATAAGTAATCTCATACTCTTCCCACATGTAATTCATCTGTTTTTCAGATGCCGCCTCATAAGATTCTTTCTGACTGTCCAAACGGAAACATTCTTTATCGAGAGCGGAGATATGTTTTGACAAATCCTCCCTCATCTGCAAAAATTGTTTATGCTTTTTGTTTAATGCATCTCTTCCCGCCGTCTGCTCTTTGATTTCTTTTTCTATTTCTTCAAACAGCTCTTTCGAATTTTCAATCGTCTCCCGGAGTTCTCTTATCTTAGTTTCCTTTTCTTTGATCTCCTCCGACGCATGATCCTTATTCTCATCCAATGCTTCCAGTTCACCTTGAAATTTCGTAATCTCCTCTTCAATACGAGAAATATTCTCTGATACGAAAAGATGCTGCTGCTCCATTCCCGCAAGAGATAAGTGAGAGTCCTCCGAAATTTTAATCTGTTCGCTCTCTGTTTCTTTCTCCTTTTCCAGCCGGTTTTGCAGTTCTTCAATCCGCAGATTCAGTTCTTTTTCCAAATTTTCAGACGTCTCGAGTTCCAGGCGTATCGATTCTTCATTCTCAGATATTTCACCTAACTCCAACTCCAGCTTAGCCTGTTCCGAAACATAACCTGCACAGCGCTGTTTTGCCTCTTCCATACGCATCTTTGTCTGCTCTGCATTCATTTTCGCCGTATTTTCAAGAACAGAAGCTTTTCTTAATTCTTGGCGGATGTCATCCACTCTATTGTAGCAGTTTGCACGTTCGGATTTGATCCTGTTGACCTCCTCCTCTGCGGTATCCATCTCCTTTTTCAGCATCACGACTGTCTTTTCAAACTCTTCGATCTCTCTTCTTCTGCTCAGAAGATTGCTGGAATTTTTAAAAGCTCCTCCGGTCATCGAACCGCCCGGATTGATCAATTCCCCTTCTAATGTCACCAGTCTGATCGACTGTTTATACTTCCGCGCAATAAAAATACCGTCATCAATCGTTTTCACGACAAGCGTTCTGCCTAACAGTTGTTCTGCCAGTCCGACAAATCTTTCTTCTACATGAACCAGCCGATCCGCAGTACTGATCACTCCCGGTTCTTTGAGCGCTTCCCCATTACGGATGCCTCCGCCGCCTTTCATACTTGTAAGCGGGAGAAAAGTTGCTCGCCCGAATTTATTCATTTTCAGGAAGGAAATCATTTTCTTCGCTGTCTCTTCATTATCCGTAACAATATTTTGAATGCTTCCGCCTAAAGCAGTCTCGATTGCGATCTCATACTCTTTATCAACTTTGATGATATCTGCCACTACTCCGATCAGTCCCGGATTCTTATCTTTATTCGCCATCACTTTACGAATACTGTTCCCGTATCCGTCATAACGCTCAGTAATGTTTTTCAAAGATTCTAAACGGGATGCCTCTCTATGATATGCGGTTCTTCCAATATTCAGTTTTTCCTGTCTGGTATTTAATTCCTTTTGGAATTCCTGTATCTTCTGTTCATTTTGACGGATCTGAGCATTGCAAAGACGGATCTTCTCCCGGACCGCTGCCAACTGCTCTTCATATTCCCGCAGTTGTTCTTCCTGCTCTTTTGCCTTTGCGGACACTTCCAAAATATTTCTTGCAAGCACAGATTTTCTTGTCGAAATCTGATCTCTTGTCGTATCAAAATGTTGAATTTTTGCCTTCGTAGACGCTCTGTTTCCAAGAAGTTCCATGATTTCCTGCTTACACTGCTCTATTTCTTCTGTATGTTCGGCAATAAGAGTCTGTACTTCAATCAATCGATTTTTCAACGTTTCGTCCGACTGCGACACTTCATGAAGTTTTTCTGTAAGATTTTTCTGTTCTTCTTCAAGAGACACTTTCTGTTCTCTTCGCATATTAATTTCAGAATAAACAGTATTCAACCGATTTTCATAATGCTCATCGTTCATACGAGCTGTATTGATCTGCTCTTTTAATACGTTAATCTGACCTTCTAACTGTTGTTTCAGAAGATTTGTCTCGTTCAGCTTATTCTTCGCATTTTCGATGGCAAGATCAATCTTTTCGGATTCTTCTTCGACTGCCTCATACTCTTCTTTCATTTTCTCATATCGGATATTTGACTCTTCTAATTCCGATGACGCGATCTCATACTTCTTTTCTGTCTCTTTCAAACAGCCGCGAATACGCTCTTCTTCCAAAAGGAACATATTTATATCATATGTCTTTAACTCTTCTTTTTTCTTTAAATACTCTTTCGCTGTTTCTGACTGTTTTTCCAGCGGTCCAAGCTGTTTTTCCAGCTCTTGTAAAATATCGTTTACACGGGTCAGATTCATTCGTTCTTCTTCCAGTTTCTTCACCGAAAGGTTCTTTCTCCGTTTAAACTTCACAATTCCGGCCGCTTCATCAAACAGTTCTCTTCGTTCTTCCGGTTTTCCGCTCAAAATTTTATCAATTTGACCTTGCCCGATGATCGAATAGCCTTCCTTTCCGATTCCTGTATCATAAAACATCTCATTGATATCTTTCAATCGGCAGGATGCCCCGTTGATCAGATATTCACTTTCTCCTGAACGATACAGCTTTCTCGTCACAGTCACTTCTTCATAATCTACCGGAAGCTGATGATCTGCATTATCAAGCGTAATTGCAACCGAAGCATAACTAAGCGGTTTTCGGTTTTCTGTCCCCGAAAAAATAACGTCCTGCATCGTACCGCCTCGAAGCTGTTTCACTCTCTGCTCTCCGAGTACCCACCGCACCGCATCTGCAACATTACTCTTACCGCTTCCATTTGGTCCGACAATGCCGGTAATCCCATTATGGAAATCAAATTTAATCTTATTTGCAAAGGATTTAAACCCCTGCACCTCAATACTCTTTAAATACATAGAACACCTGCTTTATCTTTTTTTCAGCACATGGATCGCCTTGTAAGCGGCCTGCTGTTCCGCCGCTTTTTTCGTTCGTCCCTTACCCTTGCCATAGGATTTTCCATGGATCATCAATTCCACGGTAAAAGATTTGTTATGATCCGGTCCTTCCTCACCGATAAGGCGGTACTCGATCTCTCCAAGCTTTTCAGCTTGAACCATCTCTTGAAGGATAGTTTTACTATCATAAAAGAGCCTCTTATCCTCCTGATCTGTCAGTACAAACCGATGTATAAACTCTTTTGCATTAGCAAAACCACCGTCCAGATAAATCGCCCCGATAAGCGCCTCCAGCGCGTCTGACGTCACAGAATCACGAAGCCGTCCTCCTGTTACTTCTTCCCCTTTTCCGAGAAGGAGATAACTTCCCAGATCAATCTCCTTTGCACACATCGCCAAAGACGGTTCACAGACCATGCTGGCTCTCGTTTTTGTCAGTTCCCCTTCCGGCACCTTCGGAGATTGCCGAAACAAAAATTCACTGGAAATCAATTCTAAAACAGCGTCTCCCAAAAACTCCAGCCGCTCGTTGCATTTATATTTTTCAAGCCGATGCTCATTCGTATAAGAACTATGCATCATTGCCTGCTCAAGCAGGGAAAAATTCTGAAACTGATAATTGATCTTTTTTTCCAATTCTTTTAACTTTCTGCTCATCTTTTACTCTTTCCCGGTCTTTACTGCCGTTCATTCTTTCTTTATCGTTTTCCCGCTTAAAACGAAAAAGCCCACAGGGGCTTTTTCATTTTTCACTAAATTATTCCACTGCTTTTTTAATCTGATCAACAGCATCTTGAACCGTTGTTATTTTCTCTGCTTCCTCATTATCGATCTCGATGTCAAACTCTTCTTCGATTCCCATGATAATCTGGAATACATCAAGAGAATCTGCTCCAAGATCATCTACAAATGTGCTGTCCGGTTTAATTTCTTCCTCGCTTAAATTGAGAACCTCTGCGATAATTTTTTGAAGTTTTTCAAATTCCATAACATTTTCTCCTCACTTAATCTTTACATATTTTCCTGATTTTGCTGAATAACTGCTGTTATCTTTTCATTGATTTTCTGCTCTTTAAATGTAACGCACTGAATAATCGAATTACATACTTCCTTTGAAGTCGAACTTCCGTGAGTTTTCACAACAAGACCTTTTAATCCGAGCAGCGGCGCTCCGCCATGTTCACTTGTATCAAAATCTTTAAGTGTCTCTTTTAGAGCGGGTTTCACCAAAAGACCTCCGATCTTGCTTCTTAAATCTGCCATCATGCCGCCTTTGATCTTTTTGACAAGCGCTCCTGCAACGCCTTCATAAAGCTTCAGGATCACATTGCCTACAAATGCTTCACATACGATGACATCTACATTCCCGTAAGGAATTTCACGCGCTTCCACACTTCCGATAAAATTAATCTCAGAGCATTCCTTCAAAAGCGGAAACGTTTCTTTTACAAGGGCATTTCCTTTTTCTTCTTCTGCACCGATATTCACAATACCGACCGTAGGATTCTTTTTCCCTACAACGCTTTCCATATAAATGGATCCCATCTTGGCAAATTGAACCAAATGGGAAGGTCGTGCATCTACATTCGCTCCGCAGTCGATCAAAAGAGAAACTCCTTTCAGCGTCGGAATAAGCGGCGCCAACGGTGATCGTTCCACCCCTTTGATCTTTCCGACAAGAAGCTGGCCGCCAACGAGAACCGCCCCGGAATTTCCTGCCGAAACAAAGGCGTCTGCGTCCCCGTTTTTGACAAGCTTCATCGCCTTTACAAGAGAAGAATCTTTCTTGCTTCGGATTGCTTTTACCGGCGGCTCCGCTGTCTC
>CAJLUP010000072.1 GCA_905209865.1 uncultured Lachnospiraceae bacterium | reverse complement strand
TTGCGCGCGGGATCTTCTCGAATGAATCAGGACTTGGAAGCGCGCCGATCGCAGCGGCAGCGGCAAGGACGAAAGAACCGGTTCGTCAGGGACTCGTTTCTATGACGGGAACATTTATTGACACAATCGTAATCTGTACGATGACAGGTCTTTCTATCGTGATTGCGGGTACTTGGATGAATCCGGAACTTGAAGGCGTTGAAATTACGGTGGCTGCATTCCAAAAAGGACTGCCATTCCCTCCGGTTGTGGCTTCGTTTGCCTTGATGCTCTGCCTTGTGTTCTTTGCATTTACGACAATACTTGGCTGGAACTATTACGGTGAGAGATGTATCGAATATCTCTTTAACAGAAATCAATCTGTAGTGAAAGGATATCGCTGGCTCTATATCCTTGCAGTATTTATCGGACCGTATATGACAGTTGCGGCTGTCTGGAATATCGCGGATATCTTTAACGCGTTGATGGCATTTCCGAATCTGATCGCTCTTTTGGCGCTGAGCGGAGTTGTCGTGAGCGAAACGAAAGACTATTTCGCAAGACAGAAGAAGGCAAAGTAAAGAAAAGAATGAAATTGTAAACGAAAAAGAAAAGTCTGTACTTATCAATTAGATAGGGCAGGCTTTTTTTGCTGGCGACCATTTCCGGTAATTTCTTCGTTTTGTGTACTTCATAAGAAAATGGGTAAAGTGACAGATAATTTTATCTGTGGTGTTTATTTGTGTAAAAGGAAACGGAAATATTCCTATAAAAACGACAATCTTTCGTAAAAATACAGTTGTTCTGAAAATACATTATCATGTGTTTTGGGGATTGCATTATACTATATTTTGTATTAGAATAGGATTTAGACAGCGCGGAACATGAAAGCCGTGTGATGCGAGATATGAGGCAAACTTTCCGCAGGAGCAGAGAAGCGGAATGCATATGAAAAAAAGATAGATGAGGAGAGGCAGAATATGAAGATTATCAAGAGAAATGGAGCAGAAGAAGTATTTGACATTAAGAAGATTGTCGTTGCTGTGACGAAAGCGGATTCTTCTTCAGAAGGAAGAAGCCTGACAGATTCTCAGATCGAAGATATCGCAGAATTTGTTGAATTTAAGTGTAATAAGCTGAACCGTGCAGTTTCCGTTGAGGAGATACAGGATCTTGTGGAAGATCAGATCATGGCGACAGGCGCGTTTGAGCTGGCAAGAAGATATGTGAGATATCGCTATAAGAGATCACTTGTGCGTAAGGCTAACACGACGGATAATAGAATCCTTTCCCTGATCGAATGCAACAATGAAGATGTAAAACAGGAAAATTCTAATAAGAATCCGGCGGTTAACAGTGTACAGCGCGATTATATGGCCGGAGAGGTGAGCCGTGACCTGACACAGAGAATGCTTCTCCCGGAAGATATCGTAGAGGCAGATAAAGAAGGGATCATTCATTTTCATGATTCGGATTATTATGCGCAGCATATGCATAACTGTGATCTTGTGAATTTGGAAGATATGCTTCAGAACGGAACAGTTATCAGCGGAACAATGATTGAAAAGCCGCATAGTTTCTCTACGGCATGTAATATTGCAACGCAGATTATTGCACAGGTGGCAAGCAATCAGTATGGCGGACAGAGCATTTCCCTCGCGCATCTTGCACCGTTCGTTCAGGTGTCAAGAGACAAGATCCGCACAGAAGTTCTTCAGGAGATGGAGATGGTAGGGATTGATTATCCGAAGCAGGTGCTCAATGATATCGTGGAAGGACGTCTGAAAAAAGAGATTATAAAAGGAGTGCAGACGATCGAATATCAGGTGATCACTCTGATGACGACAAACGGTCAGGCTCCGTTCCTTACAGTATTTATGTATCTTAATGAAGCGAAAAACGAGCAGGAGAAAAAAGATCTTGCAATGATCATTGAAGAGACATTAAAACAGCGCTACAAAGGAGTGAAAAACGAGGCCGGCGTATGGGTGACACCGGCGTTCCCGAAACTGATCTATGTGTTGGAAGAGGACAACATCGAAGAGGGCGCTCCGTATTTCTATCTGACAGAACTTGCGGCAAAATGTACGTCGAAACGTCTTGTCCCGGATTATATTTCCGAGAAGAAGATGAAAGAACTCAAAGAAGGCAACTGCTTCCCTGTTATGGGATGCCGCAGCGCGCTTAGTCCATGGAAAGATGAAAACGGAAACTATAAGTTCTACGGACGTTTCAATCAGGGTGTTGTGACGATCAACCTTGTAGATGTAGCTCTGTCTTCAGGCGGAGATGAGGATAAATTCTGGAAGATATTTGACGAGAGGCTGGATCTTTGCTACCGTGCATTGATGTGCAGACATAACCGTCTGAAAGGAACTCTTTCTGACGCGGCTCCGATCCTGTGGCAGTTTGGTGCTTTGGCTCGTCTGAAAAAGGGAGAGACGATCGATAAGCTGCTTTACGGCGGATATTCTACGATTTCTCTCGGATATGCAGGTTTGTATGAGTGTGTGAAATATATGACAGGAAAATCCCATACGGATCCGTCTGCAACACAGTTTGCTCTTGATGTAATGAAGTATATGAATCAGGCTTGTGACAGATGGAAAGCAGAGACGAACATTGGTTTTAGCATTTATGGTTCTCCGATCGAGAGTACGACATACAAATTCGCAAAATGCCTTCAGAAAAGATTCGGTCTTGTTCCGGGTGTGACAGATAAAAGCTATATTACAAACAGTTATCATGTAAACGTATGCGAGCCGATCGATGCCTTCGATAAACTGAGATTTGAATCCCGGTTCCAGGCGCTTTCCACAGGCGGAGCGATCAGTTATGTAGAAGTGCCGAATATGCAGGATAACATTCCGGCTGTTCTTCAGGTGATCCGTTTTATCTATGATAATATCATGTATGCGGAACTGAATACGAAGAGTGACTACTGCCAGGAATGTGGATTTGACGGAGAGATCCAGATCGTGACATCTGAGGATGGAAAGCTTGAGTGGGAATGCCCGCATTGCGGAAACCGCAATCAGGATACGCTGAATGTTGCAAGACGTACATGCGGTTATATCGGAACACAGTTCTGGAATCAGGGAAGAACGCAGGAGATTAAAGAAAGAGTGCTTCACCTGTAGAAGGCTGGGCGAGAAACAAAGAGGGATAAATGAATCAACAGAAACAGGATGCCCTGCTTGGTATCCTGTTTCTTGGTATGATGACCGCTTACAATCCCGAAAGGCGCCCTTTGGCACTTCCGGTGATTGGCAATGGCGGATATGGATATCAAAGGGATAAGAGTGTAGAGGAAAGGTGTGAGTTCAGGTGCATTACGGAGAAATAAAAAAGTGTGATATTGCAAATGGGGAAGGCGTGAGAGTCTCGTTGTTTGTTTCAGGATGTACGCATCATTGTCCGGGGTGTTTCAACGCAGATACGTGGAATTTTAAATACGGAAGCGAATATACAGAGCGTACCGAAGAAGAGATTTTGGATGCCCTTTCACCGGGGTATATTAATGGGCTGACTTTGCTTGGCGGCGAACCGTTTGAGCCGGAGAATCAAAAAACGCTTGTCGGACTTCTGCGCAAAGTAAGAGAAAGATACCCTGAGAAAAATATATGGTGCTACACCGGATATCTGTATGATGAGGAACTTTTAAATGACAGCCGCGCCAGATGCGGGTATACCGATGAAATGCTCTCTATGATCGATGTGCTTGTGGACGGGGAATTCGTGGAGGCGCTAAAAGATATCCGTCTTGTATTCAGAGGTTCATCAAACCAAAGGGTCATTAATGCGAAAAAAAGTCTTGAAAAAGGCGAGATTGTTATGTGGCAGCCGAAAGTAAAGAAAGGCGTGTAAAAAGAAAGTTTATTTTTGAAATTTTGATCATATTTGACCGAAAATTCACCTCTTATTTAGAAAAATTTATCAGTTGAAATATGGGCTCGGTTGTAGTATAATCTTTACAATTTGAGAACAAGGGCGCTCTGGATGAAAAGACTCCAAGAGCGCCTTTCCTGTATCAACTGTTTCGCAGAGAAGATTTTTTTCAAAAACATTTTGGAAAACGGGCGGTTGGAGGGGGAGATTGCAGGCTGAACGATCTGCCGTCAGAGTCTTAAATGAATATACGAAAGGGAAGGGTGAACAGATGAAAGCATTTCTAATATTGGAAGATGGTACGGTGTTTACAGGAACGAGCATCGGCTCAACGCGGGACTGCATCAGTGAGATTGTATTTAATACTTCGATGACAGGTTATCTTGAGGTGCTGACAGATCCCTCTTATGCGGGGCAGGCAGTTGTTATGACATATCCGCTGATCGGAAATTATGGAATCACGCCGGATATGGAGTCAGGGAGGGCATGGCCGGACGGATATATTGTGAGGGAGTTATCCCGTATGCCGAGCAATTTTCGATGTGAAGGAACGATTCAGGATTTTTTGAAAGAACAGGACATTCCGGGGATTGCGGGGATAGATACTCGTGCTCTTACAAAGCTTCTGAGGGAAAAGGGTACGATGAACGGAATGATCACAACGAACGAGTCCTATGATCTGGAAGAAATCCTTCCGAAACTTAAGGCATATACAGTCGGGGACGTCGTATCAAAAGTAACGTGCAAAGAGAAATATGTTGTTGAAGGGGCCGGGAAGAAAGTTGCGCTTCTTGATTTTGGGGCAAAAAATAATATCGTGAAGTCGTTAAATGACAGAGGATGCGAAGTAACTGTTTATCCTGCCGATACATCTGCAGAAGAGATTATCGCATCAAAACCGGATGGGATCATGTTGTCTAACGGACCGGGAGATCCGTCTGATTGTACTTCTATTATAGAGGAGATCAGAAAATTATATGAGACGGATATTCCGATTTTTGCCATCTGTCTCGGACATCAGCTTATGGCTCTTGCAACAGGTGCAAAGACACATAAACTGAAATACGGACATCGGGGAGGCAATCACCCGGTTAAAGATTTAAGTACAGGAAGGGTTTATATTTCATCTCAAAATCACGGATATGTTGTAGACGAGGGCAGTTTAGATGAAAATACGGCAGTTCCGGCATTTGTTAATGTAAATGACGGAACAAATGAAGGGTTGTCCTATGTGGGAAAACAGATTTTTACGGTACAGTTTCATCCCGAAGCATGTCCGGGACCACAGGATTCCAATTTCTTATTTGACAGGTTTGTTGATATGATGAAAGGAGCGAAATAATGCCTAGAGATTTTAGTATCAAAAAAGTATTAGTCATAGGTTCGGGTCCGATCGTGATCGGACAGGCGGCGGAGTTTGATTACGCAGGTACGCAGGCATGCCGTTCGCTGAAAGAAGAAGGGATCGAAGTAGTCCTTCTTAATTCCAATCCTGCCACGATCATGACAGATAAAGACATCGCAGACCGTGTATATATCGAACCGCTTACAGTAGAAGTAGTAGAACAGCTTATCCAAAAGGAAAAACCGGACAGTGTTTTGCCGACGCTTGGTGGTCAGGCAGGATTAAATCTTGCTATGGAACTGGAAGAAGCCGGATTTTTAAAAGAAAACGGTGTACGTCTGATCGGAACAACTTCAGAAACGATTCGAAAAGCGGAAGATCGTTTGGAATTTAAAGCGACGATGGAGAAAATCGGAGAGCCTGTCGCGGCATCTCTTGTTGTAGAAAATGTAGAAGACGGACTTGCCTTTGCAAATGAGATCGGCTACCCGGTTGTTCTTCGTCCTGCTTATACACTGGGAGGAAGCGGCGGCGGTATTGCGCACGATTCGCACCAGTTGATTGAGATCCTTGAGAATGGTCTCAGACTTTCCCGTGTGGGACAGGTTCTTGTAGAACGTTGTATCGCAGGCTGGAAGGAAATTGAATACGAGGTGATGCGTGACAGCAAAGGGAACTGTATTACAGTATGTAATATGGAAAACATCGATCCTGTAGGCGTCCATACAGGAGACAGTATCGTAGTTGCGCCGTCGCAGACACTTGGTGATAAAGAATATCAGATGCTTCGGACTTCTGCTTTGAATATTATCAGTGAGCTGAATATTACAGGAGGATGTAATGTGCAGTATGCGCTTCATCCGGAGACTTTTGAGTATTGTGTGATTGAAGTGAACCCGCGAGTGAGCCGTTCTTCTGCGCTTGCGTCCAAAGCGACCGGATATCCGATTGCAAAAGTAGCTGCAAAGATTGCTCTTGGATATACGCTTGATGAGATTAAAAATGCGATTACACAGAAGACGTACGCAAGTTTTGAGCCGATGCTCGATTATGTGGTTGTGAAGCTTCCCCGTCTTCCGTTTGACAAATTTATAAGCGCGAAACGTACTCTGACAACGCAGATGAAAGCGACCGGAGAAGTTATGAGCATATGCAGCAGTTTTGAGGGCGCGCTTATGAAAGCAATCCGTTCGCTGGAGCAGCATGTGGACAGCCTGATGTCGTATGATTTTACGAAACTTTCAAAAGAAGAACTTTTGGAACAGCTTGCAGTCGTAGATGACATGAGGATGTGGAGAATCGCGGAAGCTCTTAGAAGGGGAATCGATTATGATACAATCCATGCCATTACGAAGGTAGATAAGTGGTTTATTGATAAATTTGCGATTATCACAGAGATGGAAGAAGCTTTGAAGACGCAGGAACTGACAGTTGAGTTGTTGAAAGAAGCGAAGAGGATAGAGTTTCCTGATAGTGTGATCGCTCGTCTGACCGGAAAAAGTGAGCGAAACATTCATGATATGCGTCATGAAAACGGAATTGTTGCGGCGTATAAGATTGTCGATACATGTGCAGCGGAATTCGCAGCAGAAACGCCGTATTATTATTCTGTTTTCGGCGGCGAAAATGAAGTGGAAAAAACAGACCGGAAAAAGAAGGTGCTTGTTCTTGGTTCCGGTCCGATCCGTATCGGACAGGGAATCGAATTTGATTTTTGTTCTGTGCACTGTACATGGGCGTTTGCAAAAGAAGGATACGAGACAATCATTGTAAATAATAATCCGGAGACGGTAAGTACCGATTTTGATATTGCGGATAAACTGTATTTCGAACCTCTTACACCGGAAGATGTGGAAAGTATTGTAGATATTGAGAAACCGGACGGGGCGGTTGTGCAGTTCGGCGGACAGACAGCGATCAAACTGACGGAAGCGCTCATGAAAATGGGAGTTCCGATTCTTGGAACTTCCGCAGAAAATGTTGACAAAGCAGAAGACAGAGAATTGTTTGACGAGATCCTTGAGGAGTGCGAAATTCCGCGTCCTACAGGGGGAACAGTGTTCACGGCAGAAGAAGCGAAAGAAGTGGCAAATAAACTCGGCTATCCGGTTCTTGTCCGTCCTTCTTATGTTCTCGGAGGACAGGGAATGCAGATCGCGATCAATGATGACGATATTGATGAATTTATCGGTATTATCAACCGAATCGCGCAGGATCACCCGATCCTTGTAGACAAATACCTTCAGGGAAAAGAGATTGAAGTTGACGCAGTATGTGACGGAACGGATATTTTGATTCCGGGTATTATGGAACATATCGAGCGCGCGGGAATTCATTCAGGAGACAGTATTTCTGTCTATCCGGCACAAAGTCTGACAGAAGGTGCGAAAGCAAAAATTGCAGAATATACGAGAAGACTTGCAAAATCACTGCACGTTATAGGGATGATCAATATTCAGTTTATCGTCTGCGGCGAAGAGGATGTCTATGTAATCGAAGTGAATCCTCGTTCCAGCCGTACGGTTCCGTATATCAGTAAAGTGACAGGAATTCCGATCGTTCCTCTGGCAACGCAGGTGATTATCGGAAAGAAAATAAAAGAACTTGGATATACGCCGGGACTCCAGCCTGAAGCGGATTATGTGGCGGTCAAAATGCCGGTATTCTCCTTTGAAAAGATACGCGGCGCAGATATCAGCTTAGGACCGGAGATGAAATCTACAGGGGAGTGCCTTGGAATTGCGAAGACGTTTGATGAAGCTTTGTATAAGGCGTTTATCGGGGCGGGAATCAGACTTCCGAAATTCAAAAATATGATTATGACTGTTCGGGATGAAGATCAGAAAGACGCTGCCGAGATTGCCCGCAGATTCGAGGCGATCGGATATCACATTTTTGCTACGTCAGGAACTGCCCGTACATTGAACGAGGCAGGAGTAAGAGCAACCACGGTCCGCAAGATCGAACAGGAGTCTCCGAACCTTCTTGATCTGATCCTCGGTCATAAGATCGATCTTGTGATCGATATTCCGGCTCAGGGAGCAGAACATTCCAAGGATGGATTTGTAATCCGCAGAAATGCCATTGAAACAGGAGTGAATGTTCTTACGGCGATCGATACGGCACAGGCGTTGATCACAAGTCTTGAAAATACAGATATTAAGAAACTTACTCTGATTGATATTGCAGCCCTGTAGTGAAGGCTGGAATATGTAAATTGAAGCAGAAGAAAGGATTGCAGCAGGAGAAATCCGTGCTGCAATCCTTTCTTAATTCAGTAAACTGATTTTTACTATGTATGAGATCTTTTATTACAGACAATCTTTATTGCCGACAAACAGAGTTCCTGCCGGTTTTCCGTTCACGATATCGTATAAAACTTCCGGATGTTTTCCGTTTGTTACAATCGTATCAATTCCTTGTGAAGCGGCAAGTTCAGCAGCCTGAAGTTTTGTTCTCATACCGCCTGTTCCGCGTCTTGATCCTGCACCTCCTGCGAGGGAGTAGACGCTTTCATCGATCTGACGGATCTCTTCGATCAGTTTCGCATTCGGGTGAAGGCGGGGATCGCTGTCATAAAAACCATCGATATCAGAGAAAATGACAAGTCGTTTTGCACGGCAGAGAACGGATACGACAGAAGAAAGCATATCGTTGTCGCCGAAAAGTCTGTCTTCGGATTCGATTTCTTTATAACTTACGGAATCATTTTCATTTACGATCGGAATGACTCCCATTTCAAGCAGGGCGTCAAATGTGTTCGTTAAGTTTTCTTTCTTTTCTTCCTGCTCGATATCTTCTGCATTTAAAAGAATCTGAGCGACTGTTTTATCATAATCTCCGAAAAATTTATCATATAAATA
>CAJLUP010000071.1 GCA_905209865.1 uncultured Lachnospiraceae bacterium | reverse complement strand
ATCTCATATTCCCGGCTTTGCTCCTGCAGTTTTTTATATTCTGATTCTGTCCGCTCCAGAAGTTCAAAGATCCGATTAATCTCCTGCTTCTTCCCGATCAGAATACGAAGCTGCTCTGATTCTTTTTGAAGCATTGTTTCTTCTGCTTCCAGCTTTTCATACCCTTCGTTTTCTTCTTTTAAAATCTGCCCAAGCGCTCCTAAAACAGACTCAGCCGGAGGCATTTCCTGTGAGAGCAGTTCCTCCCACATCTTTTGTCCATCCGACTGTCCTGCATCGATCCGTTCCATTTCTCTGCGAATATCGGTTTCGTTTTCTTTTAAACTAATATACAGCGTTTTCCCCTGTTCTTTTAACTCTTCCTGTACATCCCGGTAGATCTGCGTCTGAAAAATCTTGGAAAAGATCTTCTTCCTCTCTTTTGATTCGGCATGTAAAAGCCTCAGGAAATCCCCCTGCGCGATCATCGCGATCTGCGTAAACTGTCCTGCATCTAATCCGATGATCTGCTCGATCTTCTGATCGATCTCACGTTTCTTTCCCCGAAATTCTCTCCCGTCAGGCATAAGCAGACTGACTTTTGACGTCTCCTTTACGAGACGGATCTTTCCATCTGCGTTTTTTCGCTTCCCGGCGCGCATATATTCCGGATTTCTTCGAATAGTATACTGATCTCCCCGATAAACAAATGTATATTCTACAAATGTTTCTGTTTCATCATCCGCATACTGGCTTCTCATCATACTTCCATCGCGCCGTCCACCGCTTGTCCTGTCATAAAGGGCATATGTCACCGCATCGAAAATCGTTGTTTTTCCGGCTCCGGTATCACCGGTAATGAGAAACAAACCTCCTTGAACTTTCGTAAAATCAATCGTTTCCACCCCGGAATAAGAACCGAACGCAGACATCGTAAGTTTGACCGGTCTCATTTTTCCTCTCCTTTCAGCGCATCAAAAATCTGCGTCATCATTTCCGTCTCTTCTAAAGACAGCCTTCTTCCCTGCATCTCTTCATAAAAGTCCGAAAATGTTTCCAATGGATTTTCGATTCGGATATCCTCATCCTTAAACTCAAGTTTTTTACGCGTCCGTTCATTATCCATCCGTACTTCTAAAATACGGCTGTACACTTTTTCCAGCTGTTCCTTCGGTTTATACGGGTCGATATCGTCTGTAAGCGTCACGCTCACATAATCATCCCGATTCTTCGGATCTGCCAGGTTCAGGATTTCCGAAAGCTGCCCCCGTACTTTCTGTACATCCCGCAAGGGATGAAGAGGGAATTGCTCTATTTTGATCTTCTCTCCTTTTTTCCCTATTGTCACAAGATGAAGAAACTTTTCCAAGTCCGCTTCGCTGACAGAATATTTCAGAAGCGTTCCGCAATATCGGATATGATCCGCTCCAACTCTCTGCGCCTTGTGCAAATGCCCGAGCGCCGCATAATCAAACTGTCCGATCGAGGAAATATCCACATTATCAATCCCTCCGACACTTAAAAGTTCTGAATCGCACGTTTCAGGAGTCTCGCCGTTTCCTGTATAAAACTGATGAGATACAAGTACGTTCCGCTCTGAAAAGTCAATATCCTCTCGCTTCAAAACTGCATGAACAGCCTCAGTATAATTTTCCGGCATCTCATTTCCGCACAACAGCCTTACATACCCCGGCTTCAAAAAAGGAAGAAGATAAAAATTCACCGGACCATGCTCGTCTTTCAATACGATTTTTTTCAAATATTCCTCCTCTGTTTCCGGAGCTTTCCCGGCAATATAAATTCCGCGGCTTCCGAGAAGGCGGCTGGCATAATCAAGCCTTTGAGCCGAATCATGATTTCCTGCAATGATCAGAATCGCCACCGAAGGACTTACAGACGAAAGCCGTGTCAGAAAATTATCAAACACTGTGACTGCTTCTGCCGACGGAACAGACTTATCGTAAATATCTCCTGCGATCACAACCGCGTCAGGCTGAAGTTTCTCCACATATCCGATCACTTCCTCTAAAATATGTTCCTGATCTTCCTTCATACTGTAATGATACAGATGTTTTCCGATATGCAGATCTGATAAATGTATAAATTTCATTCTCCTGTTCCTTTCTGCTTCGTCTTCGTTGTTTTCTTTCTCTGCCGTCTTATAACTCCACCATCTTCGGCTCATGTCCAAGCGCCGGGAGGATCTTCTCTGTAAAATCTGACATTTTAAATTTCATGCTTGTCGTGTTCATACACGGATGACATCCTAAATACTCGCTCTCCAGCACATCTTTATCGATCAAAAGCTGTATTTTCTTTTCTCTGTCGTTCATAAGACCGAGCACACTGACAGACCCCGGCGTGACATCCAGATATTTTTCCATATACTCCGGCTTTGCAAACGACAGCCGTGACGAACCGATCTGTGCAGACAGATATTTCGTCTTAAAAGGCTTATCTGCCGGAATTAAAAGAAGATAAAAGTCTGTTTCCTGCCGATTACACAGAAACAGATTCTTACAGATCTGTGCGTCAAGCACACGATCAATCTCTTCACAAGCCTCCATAGTCATCGCCTCTTCATGGTCGATCCGCTCATATTCAATTCCAAGTCTGTCAAGGAAATCATATACCCGAATTTCCTTTTCTAATCTTCCTTCTTCCTTTTCCGGTCTTCCTTTTTCTAAGATCATCTTATTTCTCCCATTCTTTTCTCTGCCAAATCCTACTTGTCAAAGTTTCAGTTTTCTATATCTGTCAAAGCAGGCAAAGATTTCCTGTGCTCTTGGCATCGCCATACACGCAATACTCGATCTGCTTTCACACAATGTATCCAGAGACTCTTCTTCCACAACTTTTTCAATCTCAGCAACAATCTGACGCAGATTTTTCTTTCCGTTCATAAGATGCTTTTGAGCGTATCGCACACAAAATCCAAGAGCCGTCACCTGCTCACTGTCAGCAATCTGTTCTACATACCGAAGATCGATCGTTTCCTTGTTGATCATAACAGCTTCTTTTCCCATCGTCTTCATCTTGATCCGGTCGTTCCCCTTCAGATCCGCATTCGCACTCGGACACCTGTTAAAATCAGGCTGTGACGCCGTCTTTGGCAAAATACTGATCGCCGGAAATGCCTCTGCTTCTTTTTTCGCATATTCCGTAATATCTCTCGGCACATACCGATCCATTTGAATGATCGTATCTGCAATATGGAAATAAGCGCCTGAACTTCCGGCTACGATCACTGTGGAAATCCCCTGCTCCTCATACAGTTCTCTGATCCGCTCGATAAACGGCGTGATCGGCTCCATCTCCCGATGAATGACTCTTTGCATCAGTTCATCCCGTATCATAAAATTCGTAGCGCTCGTATCTTCATCGATTAAAAACAAAGACGTTCCGGCTTCAATGCCTTCGATTACATTTGCTGCCTGAGACGTACTTCCACTGGCGTCTTCTGTACAGAACGAGGTCGTATCCTTCCCATTCGGAAGATCATTAATAAACATAGAAATATCCGTCTTTTTAATACTGCGTCCATCCTCGGCTCGAATCTTTACTGCCGTATCATCAGTGATCACATACTCCCGGCCGTCGCCTGCAATATGCGGATAAACGCCTGCTTCCAGCGCCTTTAACAGCGTAGACTTCCCGTGATATCCTCCGCCTACGATAAGGGTGATCCCTTTTTTGATCCCCATTCCGCTTATCACTCCGGCATGCGGAAGCTTGATCGTTACTTCCTGCTCTTTCGGAGACCGAAACTTCACCCCGCCGCGCATCGGCTTGGAAGAGACGCCGGATTCCCTCGGAAGAATACTTCCGTTTGCCACAAAAGCGCAAAGTCCGAGTTTCGGAAGCTGATCTCTTATATACAGTTGATCTTCCGCAAGATCTATAATTTCACGAAGACGCTCTGCATCTGCATTTTTATAAAACAATGAAGCCTTCACACATTCCGGCACAAACTGAAACAAGATCTTTTCAAGTTCCCGTGCATTGATTGTTCTTCCATTTGCAGGAAAACCGATCTCCATCCGCAAGACAATATCTCCACTGTTCGGATCAAGCCTGCAAGCTGTGCGTTCCAGCACTTCCTGCCCGCAGCGGCTCACTGCAATCATCCCGCTTTTTCCAGAGCCTTTCGCCTGAAAAGCAAACCGATCCGCCTTTTTTGCAAACTGCCGCGTCAGTTCATCCTGAAGCGCGATTCGCTGCTCTTTCCCACAGTAAAGTTCTCTTGGAAATGCCGCCGTCTTCCCCTCTACATGCACGCTCACTTTTGACGGAGACGCAAACGGATCTCCCTGCACATGATCTATAGAAAGCACATATCCCGGAAATCGGTATGTTCCTTTCGTATCTTTATAAGCAGGATAACCGCGATGATCGATCCTGTTCAATAAACTTCTTAAATCTGCCGCTGACTGCATATATTGATTCCTTCTTTCTCTGCCTTTTTCTTTTATTCGTCTTAAGACTCTTGTCCTGCCGTTTCATAACACTCGTACTGCCCTCTTTATTTCAACTTCAAGATCGTACATGAAAACGGTTCCATTTGCAGCACGTTTTCATATACTGCTCCGCTCTCTGCGTCCATCTGTTTTCCGATACCTTCCAGCCGAACCTGTCTGTCATTGAAATTCATCACAAAGATAAGACCTTTTTCTCCGGTTTCATCTTCTCGCTTCGCAACAGTCACACCATAAGGAAGATGTTCCGAGATGCTGCCGACAGACGAAGATGATTCCAAAAGACCTGCCTTCCCAAACACATCTTTGTAAAACGCTTTGAGAAACTGCTGATCCGACTGTGCCGCAAGATAGTATGCACTGCCTTTTCCATATACATTTTCAGTCACTACCGGACAGCCTTTATAGAATTCTTTTTGATAAACAGAATAAACTTCCGTCTTATCCTTTGCACGAACGATATCGCACATCGTATGCGCCGGATATTCTTTTCCTTTATATTCAAAACAATTTCCAAACTCATCTGACGGAGCGTCCAGTTCTTCAGAGACAATTCCAAGCACATCTTCCAGCGGATGCTCCCCTATAAAACAGAGATCGGTTTCATTTACAATCCCGCTGAAATATGTTGTCACATAAGTTCCGCCTGCGTTTACAAATGATCTGACCTTTTCAGCATATCCTTTTTTATACATATAATTGAGCGGAGCTGCAAGTAACTGATACCCCGAAAAATCAGCATCCATACTCACGAAATCAGCCTCAACTCCCTGCTCCCAAAACGCACGGTAATGATCTGTCACGCATTTTACATAATCAAGATCCTGGCGCGGGCCGCTCGTATCTTCTACCGCCCACCAGTTTTCCCAGTCAAAAATAATTGCCGCTTTCGCCTGATTAAAAAAAGGATCGATTTCCCCGTTTAAATGTTCCAGCCGTTTCCCGACTTCCGCCACTTCCCGAAACGTTCTCGTATCAGAGCTATTCTTATGGTCTACCACTGCCCCATGAAATTTTTCATAGCCGCCTCTGCTTTTTCTCCACTGAAAATACTGAACGGAATCTGCCCCATGAGCAATCGCCTGCATCGAAGAAAGCATATGCATCCCCGGTCTTTTCAACGGATTATGAACGCGCCAGCTCACTAAAGACGGCGTACTTTCCATTAAAAGAAACGGCTCTTTTTTCAAACTTCGCATAAGCGCGTGTCCGGCGGCAGTATACACTGCCTCTGGGACTTCATCTTTCCGTTCATGCCAGAACGGATAATTATCCCAAGATACAATGTCTACTGCGTTTTTGAGAACATTATAATCAACTCCTTTGAAAAATCCCATCAGATTCGTCGTTGTCGGAAGATCTGAGAATTCTTTCAATATATCGGCTTCCATTTTGCAAAAATCTGTAATCTGCTCCGAAGAAAATCTACGCCAGTCCAAAGTCAACGCTGTCGTCAGACACTCCCCCTGTGGGGAAGGACTGTGAATCTGTTCCCAGTCTGTATATTTATGACTCCAAAAGCCTGTCCACCAGGCTGCGTTAAGTTCCTCAAGCGTTTTGTACTTCTCTTTCAGCCACTCCCGAAACTTTGCCTGACATTTTTCACAATGGCACGTAGAATCTCCGAAGTTTCCCCCTAACTCATTTGAAATATGCCAAAGGATCACATTTTCTTTCTTCCCGAAACGCCGTGCAAGCTCTCGGTCTATCTGACTGACTTTACGCCTTATAACCGGGGAAGAATAACAGAAATTATGGCGTTTTCCAGGCAGATTTACCGTGCCGTCAGCCTGCACCTGAAGCGTTTCCGGATACTTCTGTGTAAGCCAATGCGGCATTGCTCCTGACGGAGTTGCCAAAACAACTTGTATTCCCCTCTCATTGAGCTTATCAATTATCTCTTCCAGCCATTCAAACGTATAAATGCCTTCTTCCGGTTCTAACTCCGCCCACGAAAACACTCCGAGCGTCACGCAATTTACATTTGCCTGTTTCATCAGTTCTAAATCTTCTTCCAATATCTCCGGATATGCAAGCCACTGTTCCGGATTGTAATCTCCGCCATGGAGTAAGCGTCCTCCGATCATAAATACAGCCTCCCGTCTTTTTCATGCAGCATTATTGCTTTTTGCCTTACTTCCTGTAAATACAGTCTCCAGCCTCTCTTTCTGCAATAAGTATGCCCCGAGATTTTTCAGATGTCAATTACAAAAAAAGAAACAGAAACTTTTGGAGTCATCTCAAAAAGCCTCTGTTTCCATTTTACTGAATGAATGCCTGTAAGAACTGTTTTTCTAATTATACTTCAAAGATCAAATCTCCGTAAGACGGCATCGGCCACGCCTCTTTATCTACGATCATCTCCAGCTTATCGATCGGAGCGCGCAGATCTTCCATCGCAGGGCATACCGTCTCATAATAGTAAGCGGCCTTATCCGCTCCATCCTCCATACAAGCCGCTGTTTCCGTTACTTTTTCAAGCTCTGCCTGTGCGCGGCTTGCCTCTTTAAGAAGCACCGTAATCTCTTCAAGAGTCGCAAGCTGTACACTCGCATCCACACCGGCTGCTTTCACCGAATTCACCGTATCTGCCAATGTCTTTGTATACTTGATAATCGCCGGAATAAACTGCTTTCTTCCCATATCGATCATCGTACGAGCTTCGATATTCAGCGCTTTAGAATAATTCTCATAACGGATCTCTGCACGAGATTCAAGCTCTGTGCGTGTGAACACTCCGAATTTTTCAAAAAGCTCTACCGACTTATCCGATACAAGCGCCGGAATCGCCTCAACCATAGACTTGATATTCGGAAGTCCTCTTCTCTGTGCTTCCTCTACCCACGCCTGTGAATATCCGTCGCCGTTGAAAATAATCTTCTGATTCTCAATCGCATACTCTTTGATCAAGTCATGGATCGCTTTCTGAATATCATCCGCGTTCTCCATCACATCACATGCTTCTGCAAAAGCTTCTGCCACAATCGTATTAAGTACAATATTTGCAGATGCGATGGAATCTCTCGATCCTACCATACGGAACTCAAACTTATTTCCCGTAAATGCAAACGGAGAAGTTCTGTTACGATCTGTCGCATCCTTCGTCAGATCAGGAAGCGTACGGACACTTGTCTCCAGCTTCCCGCCTTTCAGACTGTGCGTTGCCTCACCTGTGCTCACAAGCTGATCGATCACATCTTCAAGCTGCTCTCCGAGGAAAACGGAAATAATTGCCGGCGGCGCTTCATTCGCCCCAAGTCTGTGATCATTTCCCGGATCTGCTGCAGATTCTCTGAGAAGTTCCGCATGTTTATTAACCGCTTTCAAAATACAAGTCAGAACAAGAAGGAACTGGATATTCTCATGCGGCGTCTTTCCAGGTTCAAGCATATTGATACCGTCGTCCGTTATAAGCGACCAGTTATTATGTTTTCCAGATCCGTTTACCCCTGCAAAAGGCTTCTCGTGAAGCAGGCATTTCATTCCATGCTGGCTTGCCACCCGTTTCAGAGTCTGCATCACAATCTGGTTATGATCTACCGCAATATTTGCTTTCGCATAGATCGGCGCAAGCTCATGCTGAGCCGGAGCAGCTTCGTTATGCTGTGTCTTCGCCGTAACGCCTACTTTCCACAGTTCTTCATTCACATCTTTCATAAACGATGCGATCCGCTGTCTGATCGTTCCAAAATAATGATCATCCATCTCCTGACCTTTCGGAGGCATCGCGCCGAACAGTGTCCTTCCCGTATAGATCAAATCTTTTCTCTGAAGAAACTTATCAGAATCAACAAGGAAATATTCCTGTTCTGCACCAACAGACGGAGTCACCTTTTTTGAAGTTGTATTACCAAACAAACGCAGTAAACGCAGCGCCTGTGTATCAAGTGCTTCCATGGAACGAAGAAGCGGCGTTTTTTGATCAAGCGCTTCACCTGTATAAGAGCAGAACGCAGTCGGTATACACAAGATTGCGCCTGCTGCATCTTCCCTTATAAACGCCGGAGAAGTACAATCCCACACCGTATAACCTCTTGCCTCAAACGTAGCCCTTAATCCGCCGGACGGAAATGAAGACGCATCCGGTTCTCCTTTGATCAGCTCTTTCCCTGAAAAACTCATGAGAACTTTTCCGCTCGGCTGAGGAGCAGATATGAAAGAATCATGTTTTTCCGCCGTTACGCCTGTCAAAGGCAGAAACCAGTGTGTATAATGCGTTGCGCCCTTTTCAATCGCCCATTCCTTCATCTCATGAGCGATAACATCGGCTGTCTCCAGATCAAGCTCCCTACCCTCTTCGATCGTATGCTTCAGATTTTTGTAAATCTTTTTCGGCAAACGTTCCTGCATCACTGTATCATCGAAAACATTCTGCCCAAAAATTTCAGCTACGTTGATTGCTTCTGTACTCATAATTCACCTTTCCTTCCTGCCTTTTGACCTGATAACAATATAAGAACTTTTTCTTACGATATACTATGTATATATCAAAAGTCTTTCAAAAATCCACCCTCTGCCGCAGTTTCCTCTTTTTTACAATTCCTATCTGCCTGGCGGATTCTCATAACATCCTTCATAATAATAGAAGACATCCGTCTGCTATTCTATGAAAAAAGGGCACTCCATGCTATGCTGGAACGCCCCTGTTCATGTCTATGTCAGTCAGTATAACTCCGCCAACTGAAAAAGGCAAGTATTTTTTTGAAAAATTCAGCTATTAAAAACGAGCTGAGGATATCTCACGATGCTGCTCAGGCTTTTCCTACGGAACCGAATAATTCCATTTTTTCTTTTACAGTAGCCATGATTGCGTCTGTACCCGGTTTGAGAAGTTTACGCGGATCGAAGCCTTTTCCTGCAAGGTCTTTTCCTGCTTCAACATACTCTCTTGTAGCTGCTGCAAATGCAAGCTGACACTCTGTATTTACATTGATCTTAGCAACGCCGAGGCTGATCGCTTTTTTGATCATATCTTCCGGAATACCTGTACCTCCGTGAAGAACGAGCGGCATAT
>CAJLUP010000070.1 GCA_905209865.1 uncultured Lachnospiraceae bacterium | reverse complement strand
GGCGCTGATCACAGATCCGAGATTAATTTTGGCCGATGAACCGACCGGGGCGCTTGATTCTCGTTCGACAGATGAACTGCTCGGTCTGTTTGCCCGGATCAACGCAGGCGGTCAGACAATCCTTATGGTAACGCATTCGGTCAAAGCGGCAAGCAAGGCAGGGCGCGTTTTGTTTATTCGTGACGGGGAAGTATTTCATCAAGTATACAGAGGACAGATGACGGACGAACAGCTTTATCAGAAAATCTCAGACACACTGACGATGCTTGCGACAGGCGGTGACAGACGATGAAAAAAGGGTTTTATATCAGATTGGCGGGAGAAGGAATCTCAAAAAACAGAAAACTGTATTTCCCGTATATTTTGACATGTATCTGTATGATTATGATGTATTACATCGTCTCTTTCCTGTCGGTGAGTGAGGAAATTGCGTCCATCCGAGGCGGGGAAATGCTGCAGGGGCTGTTGTCTATGGGCGTGTTTGTCGTTGCGGTGTTTGCATTGATCTTTCTGTATTATACAAACTCATTTCTTATAAGGAGAAGGAAGAAAGAGCTGGGATTGTATAATATCCTCGGAATGGGAAAACGCAATCTTGTAAGGATCCTTTTGTGGGAAAATATACTGACGGCAGCAGTTTCTCTGATTATAGGAATCGTATTTGGAATTTTGTTTTCGAAACTTGCGGAACTTTTGGCGGTTAAACTTCTCGATGGCGCGACCGGATTCGGGATCAGTATAGAAGGGAAGCCGATCCTTATGACGGTCGGTCTGTTTCTTGTTATCTTCCTGCTTATCATGGCGCGTATGCTTGTGTCAGTATATAAACTTCGCCCCATCGAGATGCTCAGAAGTGAAAATGTCGGTGAGAAACCGCCGAAAGCAAACTGGATTTTCGCGCTTGCAGGAGCGGTGATCCTTGGCGGAGCATATTATCTGGCTGTAAAAATTATTGATCCGACAACGGCAATGCTTGTATTCTTTCTCGCAGTCGTAATGGTAATTATTGCGACATATCTTCTGTTTATTGCAGGATCGGTGGCTCTTTGCAAACTGCTTCAGAAGAGCAGAAAATATTATTATAAGACGAGACATTTTGTATCTTTGTCTCAGATGGTTTACCGAATGAAGAGAAACGGTGCAGGTCTGGCATCGATCTGTATCTTATCTACGATGGTGCTTGTGACGATCTCTTCTACAATGTGTATTTTTGCGGATACGGAGTCGGCAATCCAAAATCGATATCCGAATGATATTTCGATTGAGTGGAGTGGCAAAACATCGCTTCCGCAAAATGTGGACGGATCAGAAGCAGAGCAAAAAGACAGCGTAGTACAGCGTATGACTCCTGAGATGACCGCACCGTATAAGGCGGCTGTAAGAGAGGTGCTTGAATCCCACGGAGTAAAGGAAAAGAATCTTCAGAATTATAATCTATATTCTTTGTCCGGAGTACAGTCAGACGATGTTTTGACTATTGATTTTGAAAAGATGAGAGGCGAACTTGCCTCTATAAATTCGGGGTTGTCGGCTTCTGTGAAGACGATGTATTTTACGACAATGGACGACTACAACAGACTGCACGGGACAGATGAGACTTTGGCGGAAGATGAAATGCTGCTCTATGCATATAAAACGGATTATGAGTACGAGTCTTTCACAATCAATGGTGTCGGAACATGGGAAGTAAAAACGCTTGAAGAGCCTCCGATAAAAGTTGGAACTGCTATGGCGAATATGCAGGGAACATATCAGATTGTTGTGAAAGATCTGTCTGTGATTGAAAAAATAGCGACGGCGTACGAAACAATCAATGCAAAACCTTTGCAGGACGGAACATTATATCTGCTTACTTTAAAAGAATGTTATGATTTTGATCTGGAATGTGATCAGGAAGAACAGATAGAGATTTATGAAGAAATTCTGGAATCCTTTGGTCAGCTCTCCAATGTGACGGATGAGCAGGGGCAACGGGCAGGAGATTCGCTGGCAAATTATTACGCGGATTGTAAAGCATCGGGAAAAGGGGAGTTTATTGCCCTTAACGGCGGACTGTTTTTCCTCGGAGTGCTTCTCGGAGCAGTATTTTTGTTTGGTACGGTGTTGATTATGTACTATAAGCAGATTTCCGAAGGATATGAAGATCAGGATCGGTTTGATATTCTTATGAAGGTGGGAATGACAAAAAAAGAAGTGAAGCAGACAATCAACTCGCAGGTGCTTACTGTATTTTTTATGCCGCTGATCATGGCGGGAATTCACCTTGCTTTTGCATTCCCGATGATCCAGAAAATATTGATGCTTATGTCAGGCGTAGAGGCGAAAGTGTTTGTGATCGTGACCATCGGATGCTATCTTGTGTTCGCTCTGTTCTATGTAGTTGTTTACATGGTGACGTCAAAAAGTTATTATACGATTATAAGCGGAAAAGAAAAATAATGATAAAAAAATAAAGAGATAAAGTCAAAAAGATAGAAAATACAGAAAAAATAGTTAAAAAAACAATAAATTTCTATCCGTATCCCGGAAACAATGTTATACTTGTGTATATAAATACAGCGATCCGCAGAGAGGAGTGGCACATATGATGAAACATACGATTATCACGATCGGAAGACAATTCGGAAGCGGCGGACATGAAGTGGGAAACCAGTTGGCAGAACGGCTTGATATTCCGCTCTATGATCATAATCTGATCCGCATGGCGGCGCAGGAACTTCGAATCAGCAGCAAAGATGCGACGCAGGTAGATGAGACGATCCTCGGAAGATTTCTTTCGGCTTATATGGTCAGCACGGGAAGTTATACCGCATTTATGAGTGGAGAAGCGTCAGGAGAACCTTTGAGTGATCGGGTCTTTGAACGGCAGTCAGCGATCATCAGAAAACTGGCGGAGAAAGGTCCGGGAATTTTTGTCGGAAGATGTGCAGACTATATACTCGGAGATTATTCGAACTGTATCAATACATTTATTTATGCCTATAAGGATGACCGTATTCGCAGGATAATGAAGCTTTACAAGCTGGATGAAAAGCAGGCGGCGGATAAAGTGAAAAAGACAGATCGGGAAAGGAAGCTCTACTATGAAGCCCGGACCGGACGCGAGTGGGGCGGAATCGATTCCAACAGTATGATGTTCAATACAAGCCTTCTCGGAATTGACGGGGCAGTGGACGCACTGGAGGCAATTTATCGGAAGTGGGATGAGCGCTAGAAGGGAAAAATACGTGTGGGCGTTTGTTAGGAGCAGCAAAGAGCTGGAAAAAACGGGTGGAATTTTCCGCCCGTTTTTATTTGCAATGTTGACAGGTCTAAGTCCGGGCTTGCCCGAGACCTTGGCGCCCGCTTATCATCCCGGAATATGTCTTTTGGCACCTCTGGTGATTTGCCGCTTTTTAAGGAGACGCTTTGTTTTCGGTTTTCGTAAGGCGTGAAAAAAGCTTTAGGAGAAAAAACAGAGCGTACTCGTTTTTTCCTGTTGATAATACGGTATTGCTTGTGGTATAATTCTTAGTAATCATGATAAACAGACTGTCAGTGTTTATCGGAACAATAAGAGAAAATGAAAGGGAATGAGACATGAGTTTTATATCGTATTTGATTAATGGAATCAGTCTTGGAAGCGTTTATGCGATCATAGCGCTCGGGTATACGATGGTTTATGGAATCGCGAAGATGCTGAATTTTGCACACGGCGATGTTATTATGATCGGTGCGTATATGGCGCTGATCACGATGATGAAGGCCGGAATGTCACCTCTGCTTGCGATCGTTGCAGCAGTGATCGTGTGTACAGTGCTCGGAATTTTGATTGAACGTATCGCGTACAAGCCGCTGCGTAACGCATCTTCTTCACTTGCCGTATTGATCACGGCGATCGGTGTGAGTTACCTGCTTCAGAATACGGCGCTTCTTGTATTTGGAGCGAACGCGCAGACGTTTCCGTCAGTCATTAAATGGAAAGGGCTGTCTTTGGCAGACGGCAGATTGAATATTTCAGGGGAGACGATCGTGACGATCGCGGCATGTGTAGTTATCATGACTGCTCTCATGCTTTTTGTACAGAAGACAAAACCTGGACAGGCAATGCGCGCTGTATCAGAAGATAAAGGCGCGGCTCAGCTTATGGGAATTAATGTAAACGGAACGATTGCACTTACATTTGCGATCGGTTCTGCGCTGGCAGCGGTTGCAGGTGTGCTTCTTTGTTCTGCATATCCAAGCCTGACGCCTTATACCGGAGCAATGCCGGGTATCAAAGCGTTTGTTGCTGCGGTATTCGGAGGAATCGGTTCGATTCCGGGAGCGTTTATCGGAGGAATCCTGCTTGGTGTGATTGAGATTTTCGGAAAAGCTTATATTTCATCACAGATGGCAGATGCGATCGTATTTGCAGTATTGATCGTTGTGCTTCTTGTGAAACCTACAGGTCTGTTAGGTAAGAAGATTCAGGAGAAAGTGTAGGTGATGGCGTGATGGATAAGTTAAAAAATATGAAGAAAACAACAAAAAGTAATGTGATCACATACGCACTTGTTATCGGAGCGTTTGTAGTGATGCAGACATTGATCAACGCAGGAAGTATTTCAAGTCTTTTGGAAGGCTTGATGGTTCCGCTTTGCATCTATATTATTATGGCTGTTTCGTTGAACCTTGTAGTTGGTGTGCTTGGAGAATTGAGTCTCGGACATGCGGGATTTATGTGTGTCGGTGCGTTTGCAAGTGCATTCTTTTCAAAATGTACAAGAGATGTGATCGAATCCGCATCTCTCCGCTTTTTCATAGCGCTTCTGATCGGTATTGCGGTTGCTGCCATTTTTGGTATTTTGATCGGAATTCCGGTACTTCGTCTGAAAGGGGACTATTTGGCGATCGTGACTTTGGCGTTTGGCGAGATCATTAAAAATCTCGTGAACGTGCTGTATATAGGAAAAGATTCGAAAGGGTTTCATTTTTCTACGAAAGATGTGATGGCGCTGAATATGGAGCCGGACGGAAAAGTGATTATCAACGGACCTCAGGGAATTACAGGAACGCCGAAAGACGCGACGTTTTTTATCGGATTTCTGCTGATCCTTCTGACGTTGTTCATCGTGATTAACCTGATCCATTCCAGAGACGGACGCGCGATCATGGCGATTCGCGACAACCGTATCGCGGCAGAATCCGTAGGAATTAACATTACAAAATATAAACTGATGGCATTTACGATATCGGCGGCAATGGCAGGAGCGGCAGGTGTGCTTTATGCCCATAATCTGTCTACATTGACAGCGAACACGAACAACTTCGGTTACAACATGTCGATCATGATCCTCGTATTTGTCGTATTAGGAGGTATCGGAAATATCCGTGGTTCGATCATTGCGGCTGTGATCCTGACACTTCTTCCGGAGATGCTCCGTGGACTGTCGGATTACCGTATGTTGATTTACGCCATCGTCCTTATTGTTATGATGCTCTTTAACTGGGCGCCGAAAGCGATCGAGTGGAGAGAAAAATATCTTTCCTTTGGGAAGAAGAAAAAGGAGGCTGTAAAATAATGGCATTACTGGAAGTAAAAAATCTCGGAATTTCATTTGGCGGTCTTCGTGCAGTAAATGGATTTGATATTTCGATTGAAAAGGAAGCGCTGTATGGACTGATCGGTCCGAACGGCGCCGGAAAGACGACGGTGTTCAACCTTCTTACCGGAGTGTATAAACCGGACAGCGGAAAAGTGTTGCTGGACGGAGAGGATATTACAGGAAAAAGTACGATTGAGATCAATAAGGCAGGAATTGCTCGTACATTTCAGAATATTCGACTTTTCAAACAGTTAAGTGTTCTTGATAACGTGAAAGTAGGACTTCATAATAAACATCAGTATTCTGCTCTTTCAGGGATCTTAAGACTTCCCAGCTACCGCAGAGTGGAAAAGGAGATGGATGAGCAGGCGATGGAACTGCTGAAAGTGTTCAATCTGGAAGATGTGGCACATGTGGACGCTTCGAATCTTCCGTATGGACAGCAGAGAAGACTTGAAATTGCAAGGGCGCTGGCAACGGAGCCGAAGCTGCTTCTTCTCGATGAGCCTGCGGCGGGAATGAACCCGAACGAGACAGGGGAGCTGATGGATATGATCCGTTTTGTGAGAGAAAACTTTCATATGACGATCCTTTTGATTGAACATGATATGAAACTGGTAAGCGGTATTTGTGAGAAACTGACGGTGCTCAATTTCGGAGAAGTGCTCAGTGAAGGAAAAACTTCGGATGTATTGAACGATCCGCAGGTTATTACCGCATATCTTGGAGAATAGGAGGGATCGTTATGGCAATGCTTGAAGTAAAAGATTTACAAGTGTATTATGGAGTGATACAGGCGATCAAGGGGATCTCTTTTGAAGTAAATCAAGGAGAGGTCATTGCTTTGATCGGCGCAAACGGCGCGGGAAAGACAACAACCCTGCATACGATTACCGGATTGCTTTCCCCGAAAAGCGGACAGGTTCTGTTTGAAGGAAAAGATATTACGAAGACCCCGGCTCATAAGATCGTTTCAATGGGAATGGCTCATGTGCCGGAAGGCAGAAGGGTATTCGCGGAGTTAAGCGTTTATGAAAATCTGAAAATGGGCGCTTATACGCGAAAAGATAAGGCTGAGATCGAGGAGACGCTGCAGAGTGTTTATAAGCGTTTCCCACGTTTGAAAGAGCGTAAAAATCAGATGGCAGGAACACTAAGCGGCGGAGAACAGCAGATGCTTGCGATGGGTCGTGCACTCATGTCGAAACCGCGGATCATTTTGATGGATGAGCCGTCGATGGGACTTTCTCCGATCATGGTCAATGAGATCTTCGATATTATCCGTGCGGTGAGTGAAAGCGGAACTACCGTTCTTCTTGTAGAGCAGAATGCGAAGAAAGCACTTTCGATCGCAGACAGAGCGTATGTGCTGGAGACAGGAAAGATCGTTCTTTCAGGAGATGCGAAAGATCTTTTGGAAGATGATTCGATCAAGAAAGCTTATCTTGGAGAGTAAAGGAGGCGCATTTTAATGAAAAATATCGTCATCACAATTTCAAGGCAGTACGGAAGCGGCGGAAAAACGATTGGGGCTATGCTTGCAAAAGAGCTTGGCATTAATTGTTACAGCAGAGAAATTCTCCGAATGGCTTCGGAGGACAGCGGGATCAATGAAAAATTATTCGGGATGTCGGATGAGAAAGTCCGCAAGGCAGGATGGTTTAAGCTGTTGAGCCGTCCTTATGAAGGAGGACTGCTCCCTCCGGAAGACAGAGAGTTTACATCGGATGACAATCTGTTTAACTATCAGGCGAAGATCATTAAAGAACTGGCGGCGAAAGAGTCTTGCGTCATTATCGGAAGATGTGCCGATTATGTCTTGAGAGATTATCCGAATGTAGTCAGTGTATTCGTACATGCAGACAGAAAATTCTGTCTGGAGCGTTCGATGGAACGACACAGCATGACAGAAAAAGAGATGCAGAAATATATCGAGAAAACAGATCAGTACAGAGGTGATTTTTACAGATATCACACAGGTCATGAGTGGGTTGATGCGAGAAATTATGATCTCTGTTTGAACAGCGGAAAGCTTGGGTTCGAGAAATGCGTGGAAGAGATCAAAGCATATATGAAAGTGCGTTTTGACGAAGCATAGGTGTTTGATGAATAAAAATGCTGCAAAAGACAGATCCGTAACCGGATTGAATCTTTTGCAGCGTTTTTTGATTCCATAAAAACTTTGTTCCTATGAGAGAAAGTCTTTTTGGGGATGTGCGAAACACGCTTTTATCTCTTTATAGTTTCTGAAAGGCAAGCCGTTCACCGCCGTCCTCCACATAGATGCGGCCACAGTAAGTAAATCCGTTTTTCTTCAGCATGTTCTGCATGACAATATTGTTTTCATGTGTGTCTATCTTTAAGTTTCCGCATTGTGAAAATGCCCAGTCAAGACAGAAAGAAGCGGCGCCTTTTACTTTTCCGGATGAAGTGATCCGATGAACGACGCCGTAGGGATCGTCATTTAGCCATTGTCCGTCCTGAATTTTCAGATAGGTCGGATCAATTCCTTCTTTATAGAAGAAAACGGCTTCGATCGTATCTTCTTCCGTACAGACGTATAGATTCCCAAGGCGGATATCGTCTTCAATCATATCCTGGGGCGGATAAGATGTGCCCCACTGGTCGGGGTTGCCATGTTCGCGCATGAATATGCGGGCATTTTCGTATAAGTTCATGATCGTTTTGAGCTCTTCCAAGTTTGCTTTTCGGATGTTCATAATAAAAATCCTTTCTTCCATATCTTTGATATCTGTTTTGTATTATAGCAGAGATCGGAAGTTATTTCTATGAAGAAAAGAAAGCGGCAGGCAGGAAAGAAGAAAGTAGAGGTTGACTATAATCCGATATCAGATTAATATGACAGAAGCTGAACGGAAAGAACTTTTGCGCTTAAATGCGAAATATATGGAAATTTTCAGAGGGAAAACAGGAGAATTAAGAATATGAAAATACAGCTTTCGGATCATTTTACATACCGCAGATTGATCCGTTTTACAATGTCAACGATCCTTATGCTTATCTGTACGTCGATGTACAGTATTGTAGACGGACTTTTTATTTCGAATTTTGTCGGGAAAACGCCGTTTGCTGCGGCAAATCTGATTTGGCCGGTGTCGATGGGGATCGCGGCTATCGGATTTATGCTTGGCACAGGCGGGAGCGCTGTCGTGGCAAAAACACTGGGGGAAGGAAAAAAGGAGCAGGCGAATCAATATTTTTCCATGATTCTTGTCTTTGGTCTTGTTTTAAGTATTATTTTCTCGGTCGTATTTTTTATTTTTACGCCGCAAATTGCGCATCTTCTTAAGGCGGAGGGAGAACTTAGAGAACCTTGTATCGTATATGGAAGAATTCTTTTTGCGACGCAGACGGCGTTCATTTTACAGAATATGTTCCAAAGCTTTCTTGTCGCGGCGGAGGAACCTGTTTTGAGTTTGAAGATCAATGTTGCCGCCGGATTGACGAACATTGTATTTGACTATCTGTTTATCGTGGTATTTGAGTGGGGTGTGGCAGGAGCTGCGCTTGCTACCGGACTGGGGCAGATCGTAGGAGGGATTGCGCCGTTTTTCTTTTTCGTAAAAGGAAGTCAGAACGGATTGAAGTTTACATTGCGGCTGAAACGATATAAAGGGGTTCTTTTGAAGACTTGTGTGAACGGTTCGTCTGAGATGGTGACAAATCTGTCGATGTCTGTTGTAAATATCCTTTACAATTTTCAGCTGATGAAACTTGCAGGGGCGGACGGCGTTGCTGCGTTTGGAGTCATTATGTATGTAAATTTTATTTTTGTTGCGGTTTTTATGGGATATTCGGTCGGAAGCGCTCCGATTGTAAGTTATCATTACGGGGCGGGCAATGAAGGGGAACTTCATAATCTGTATAAGAAAAGCAGAAATATCTTGATCGTGGCAGGAATTGTACTGACATTGGCAGCGGAAGCGCTGGCTGTGCCGCTTGTTAA
>CAJLUP010000069.1 GCA_905209865.1 uncultured Lachnospiraceae bacterium | reverse complement strand
AATTAGAATGGTCTTGATATGTTTAAAGAGATGTTTCTTGTTACAGGACTTCAGAAAGCCATTCACAATGATCCGGAGGCGGTCCCGGCGGCAGAAGTTCTAAAAATGGCGACGGTAAACGGAGCGCATGCAATGGGACTTGACAACTGTGATATACTGGCAGAAGGAAAATGCGCAGATTTGATTATGATAAATCTCATGCAGCCGAATATGCAGCCTATTCAGAATATTGAGAAAAATATTGTGTACAGTGCAAGTAAGATGAATGTGAAAATGACGATGATAAACGGGAAAATCGTTTATCGGGACGGTATATTTGAAATAGGGGAAGACGTAGAAGGAATCTATGAACAGGCAAACCGGATTGCAGAAAGGATATTGTCAGATTGATACGGATGCCGGTCATTCATTTAGAGGGAAACAAAAGAAAGGGGTTACGAAAAGATGAGAGCAGCAATATTTACGATCGATACAGAAAGTTATGAAGCAAAGAAAAAAAGTGCGGCCGGAGAGGCGTTAAAGCGTATGTTGGAACAAAACAGGCTGGAAGTAAAGGCGGCGGGGGTACTTCCGAGAGACCAGGAGGTCCTTTCTACCGTTTTCCGCCAGTTGGCAGATTCAGGTTCCATTGAATTGATCATAACAACGGGAGCAACAGGGTATTTAGAACAGGATTGTGCTCCAAGGGCAGTAAAGGAGGTTTCAGAGCAGCTTTTGCCGGGAATACCTGAAGCGCTTAGAGCATATAATCTCAGATACTCTAAAAAAGCGATGCTTGACTGTATGGCAGCAGGCATTCGGAAACATACGCTGATTGTGAATCTGCCGGAAAGTGCCAAAACGGCAAAAGAAGATATGGAATATATCTTATCTGAAGTTGTACAAGTTGTGGAGAGTATTAATTTATGATGAAGGTAACATATATCGGACACAGTGGTTTCCTTGTGGAGACAGCGGACGCGCTTTTTCTGTTTGATTACTATAAAGGAACGATTCCGCAAATGAATCCGGAAAAAAAGCTTTTTGTTTTTGTAAGCCATCGGCATCACGATCATTATAATGAGGATATTTTCAGATTGAAAGAAATCGTTTCCCAATCCCGGTATATTCTTTCTTCAGACGTGCGTGGATCAGTTACGAGGCAGGAAGATGAGGAAAATGTCATATATATGTCTGCGGGAGAAGAACAGAAGATAGATGGATGTTATGTGCGGACGCTTCGCTCGAACGATGAAGGAGTTGCGTTTCTGGTTCGTTATGGCGATCAGACGATGTACCATGCGGGAGATCTGAATTGGTGGCATTGGGAAGGAGAATCCGAGGATTATAACAAGAAGATGCGCCGTTCCTATCAGACGGAAATCAATAAAATCTGTGGAGAAAAGATCGACGCGGCATTTGTTCCGGTTGATCCGAGGCTGGGCGAACAGTATTGCTTTGGAATAGATTGTTTTATGAAGCGGACGGAAACAAAACAGGTGTTTCCGATGCATTTTTGGGGAAATTATGATGTGTGCGGCCGCCTGATGCTTGAAGAGTGTACGAAAGATTATCAGGACAGGATCGTAAAGATCGAACAGGAAGGACAGACATTTATATGCAGGTGAAAATATATACAGATGGAGCCGCGAGAGGCAATCCTGACGGCCCGGGAGGGTATGGGACTGTTTTGGAGTATATTGATACGAAGGGAGTTCTCCATACAAAGGAGTTGTCTCAAGGATACGTCAGAACGACAAATAACAGGATGGAACTGATGGCGGTGATCGCAGGACTAGAGGCGCTGAATCGTCCGTGTGAGGTGGAAGTTTATTCAGATTCACAGTATGTAGTAAACGCGTTTAACCAGCATTGGGTAGACGGATGGATTAAAAAAGGATGGAAGCGCGGGAAAAATGAACCGGTGAAGAATCCGGATCTTTGGAAACGGCTTTTGGCGGCGAAAGAAAAACATGAGGTATCTTTTCATTGGGTAAAAGGACATGACGGACACCCGCAAAATGAAAGATGTGATCTGCTTGCTACCTCGGCGGCAGATGGAGATACACTTCTTGTTGACGAAGGAGTGGGAAAATAGTATAATCAAATACTGTGTTAAGTAAGACAGACAATCGCGGATGCAGATGCCGAAAGGCGGCAGACGAGGAAAGTCCGGGCTTCATAGGGCAGGATGCCGGATAACGTCCGGTGGAGGTGACTCCCAGGCCAGTGCAACAGAAATATACCGCGTCAGCAATGCGTTTCATTGCCGGCGTAAGGGTGGAAAGGCAGTGTAAGAGACTACCGCCTCTGCGGTAACGGAGAGGGCACATGTAAACCCCATTCGAAGCAAGACCGGATAGAAGCAATGTGGCGGCCCGTCACGCTTCAGGTAGGTCGCTTGAGCACGGCGGCAACGTCGTGCCTAGATAGATGATTGTCCACGACATAACCCGGCTTATCGTTTTGCTTAACACATTTTATTTCCCCTTTCTACTTTAGCAGTATAAAGCTGTAATTCGGTAAAATTATTTGCAGTCAGTTGAAAGGATGATTATTTTATAATAGACAGGAGAGAAAGCAATGGGTATGAAAATAAACGCGCATCTTCCGATTCCGGCAGATTTGAAAGCAGAATATCCGATTCCTTCGGAAATTCTCAGGATCAAAGAAGAAAGAGATAAGGAAATACGGCAGATTTTTGAAGGAAAGTCAGACAAGTTTCTTGTAATTGTCGGTCCGTGTTCGGCGGATAATGAAGATTCAGTATGTGAATATGTATCAAGATTAGCAAAAGTGAATGAAAAAGTATCAGATCGTTTGATGATCGTTCCGAGAATTTATACGAATAAGCCGCGAACAACAGGCGAGGGATATAAAGGGATGCTGCATCAGCCAAAGCCGGATGAAGCGCCGGATCTTTTGGCCGGGATCATTGCCATTCGAAAGATGCATATCAGAGCAATCGAGGAAAGTGAACTTACAGGGGCAGACGAGATGTTATATCCTGAAAACAGAAGTTATCTCGATGATATTTTGTCATATGAGGCAATCGGTGCCAGATCTGTGGAAAATCAGCAGCATCGTCTGACAGCCAGTTCAATGGATATTCCGGTCGGAATGAAAAATCCGACGAGTGGAGATTTTTCTGTGATGCTTAATTCCGTAGTGGCAGCGCAGAGTTCTCATTCTTTTATTTACAGAGGAATGGATGTGACGACTGACGGAAATGATCTTGCACATGTAATTTTGCGCGGTGGAGTCGATAAATACGGAACATGTATTCCGAACTATCATTATGAAGATCTGATCCGTCTTTCTGACATGTATCAGCAAAGAGATTTGAAAAATCCGGCGGCGATCATTGACGCGAACCATTCAAATTCCAATAAACAGTTTAAAGAGCAGATTCGAATTGTCAGCGAGGTGCTGCATAGCAGAAATTATAACAGCGAATTAAAAAAATTGATCAAAGGTGTTATGATCGAGAGTTATTTGGAAGAAGGCTGTCAAAAAATCGAGGAAAACCGCATCTATGGAAAATCGATCACAGATCCGTGTCTTGGATGGGAAGATACGGAAAGATTGATCTATAAGATCGCAGAAGAGTGTTAGTACTAAAGATAGTAAAAGCGTTGAATAAGTTTTTGAGAAATAGAAAAGGAAATGAACGGGGAGTCAAGTGTGTTTGGCAGCCATTCATTTCCTTTTTTGAATACAGGGGAAGTTTATCTTTGTCTGCGGTATTTTTCTTCGCAGTATTTGCAGCGATAGATTTGGTTTTCTTCATCTGTCAGGACGAAAACGTGATCCAGTTCCTGTTCGATCGAAGTAATGCAGCGTGGATTCTTACAGCGAATAACATTTCGGATCTCTTTTGGAAGGGTAAGCTGTTTCTTGCTGACAATCTGCTCGTTTTCGATAATATTTACCGTGATATTATGATCGATAAATCCTAAGATATCAAGATCCATAAAATCAATGGGACATTCGATCTTCATAATGTCTTTTTTCCCCATTTTATTGCTGCGGGCATTTTTGATAATCGCGACGCAGCAGTCCAGTTTATCAAGATGGAGATATTTGTAGATCTCCATACTTTTTCCGGCTTCAATGTGATCAAGTACGAAGCCTTCTGTAATGCTTCCGACATTCAATGTGTTTTTAACCATGATCTGTTCCTTTTCCTTTCTCAGTCAACATGAATTTCAAGCAGTGTGAGAATCAGTGCCATACGTACATATACGCCGTATTGAACCTGGCGGAAATAAGCGGCGCGAGGGTCGTTGTCGACTTCCGTTGAAATTTCGTTTACTCGCGGAAGAGGATGGAGCACATACATATCTTCCGGCGCAAGTTTCATTTTTGCTTTGTCAAGTATGTAGAAATCTTTCATGCGGACATAATCTTCTTCGTTAAAAAAACGTTCTTTCTGAACCCTTGTCATATAGAGAATATCCAGATTCGGCATTGCATCTTCTAAGCGAACGACTTCTTCATAAGGAATATTTTTTCGGTCAAGCACTTCGTGGCGAATGTATTCGGGAAGTCTTAATTCCTCAGGAGAAATCAGAATAAACCGGATACCTTCATATCTCACAAGTGCGTTGATCAAAGAGTGAACGGTACGTCCGAACTTTAAGTCGCCGCACAGACCGATCGTCATATTTCCAAGACGCCCTTTTACATTGCGGATTGTAAGCAGGTCGGTCAATGTCTGTGTCGGATGCTGATGTCCGCCGTCCCCTGCGTTGATGACCGGAATCGAGGAGTGCTGACAGGCAACCATAGGAGCTCCTTCTTTCGGATGTCTCATGGCGCAGATGTCGGCATAACAGGAAATGGTGCGGATCGTGTCTGATACACTTTCTCCTTTTGCCGCGGAGCTGGAATCAGCGGAAGAAAAGCCCATAATGCTTCCGCCTAAATTCAACATAGCTGCCTCATGACTCAACCGGGTTCTTGTGCTCGGTTCATAAAATAGTGTTGCAAGTTTCTTCCCTGCACAGGCATGTGCATATTTTGCCGGATGTGCTTCGATATCCTGAGCAAGATCCAGCAGTTTGTCAAGTTCTTCCACTGAAAAGTCCAGCGGACTCATTAAATGTCTCATACAAAACCTCCTAAAATCTTTATTTATAATATACTAAAATCTGTTCCTTTTCAACTGTAAACTTCCCCGGAGTATGTTTGGAAGAGGGATGCCGGAATCTGTGTTATAAACGGTCTTGGGAATCGTGGGATTCTGCTTTTATATTTAGATATTTTTACAGAAATGTAGATTTTGAGAAAAAAATATACTATACTGTTGAGAAAAGAAAAATTTGGGGGCATCGGAGGAAAAAAATGACAGCGCTGGATGAGTTAAGAGGAAAACTGGATAAGATAGATGATGAGATCGCAAGACTTTATGAAGATCGAATGGAAGTTTGCCGGAAAGTCGGAGAATATAAAGTAAAATCAGGAAAAAAAGTGTTTGACAGACAACGGGAGAGAGAAAAACTTTCAGATGTTATGTCGAAAGTGGACGGTGAGTTTAATAAGAAAGGGATACAGGAGCTGTATCAGCAGCTTATGTCTATGAGCCGCAAACTTCAATACAGTCAGCTTGTGGAGGCGGGAGCGCTTGGACGTCTTCCGTTTATCAGGGTTGATGATTTGGATCGGGAGAATGCACGCGTTGTATTTCAGGGGACGGAGGGAGCTTACTCTCAGGCTGCGATGTACCAGTTCTTTGGACAGGGCGTAAACAGCTTCCATGTAAGAACGTTTCGGGAGGCAATGGAAGCGATAGAGGAAGGTTCGGCTGACTATGCAGTGCTTCCGATTGAGAATTCTACGGCAGGTGCGGTGAATGAAATGTATGATCTGCTTGATGAATTTGAAAATTATATTGTGGCAGAGACGATCCTTCCGATCGTGCATACATTATCAGGGCTGCCTGGGGCGGCACTTTCGGACATAAAAAAAGTGTATTCGAAAACCGAGGCTCTCATGCAGACGTCAGATTTTTTAGATGAGCATGGAGATTGGCAGAAGATCAGTGTTGTCAATACTGCCATCGCAGCGAAAAAAGTGATTGAGGAGCAGGATATTTCACAGGCTGCGGTATGCAGCTCCTATGCGGCGAAAGTACATGGGCTGGAAATTCTTGTTGATGGGATCAATAATGATGAAGACAATTCCACACGTTTTATTGTTGTGACGAATCAGAAAATCTTTTTGAAAGAAGCTTCCAAAATCAGTATTCGGTTTGAATCACCGCATCAAAGCGGATCGCTGTACGGAATTTTATCTCATTTTATATACAATGATCTGAATATGACAAAGATTGCCTCGCGTCCAATCAAAGGACGTCCGTGGGAATATTGCTTCTTTGTTGATTTTGAGGGGAATTTGGAAGATCCTGCTGTAAAAAATGCGATCAGGGGACTTCGGGAAGAGGCAATGAATCTGAAAATACTCGGAAATTATTGATAGAAGTGCCAAGATATAAGAGGGCGGAAGGAGAGAGCAGAAAATGCGTACAAATGAACTGATGCTGTATAAAAATATGGAGCATGGCGAGATCTTGCAGGATATGACATTTCTTATGGAAAACTGTGAGAATGAATATTATAACAGGGAGGATTTAAGAAGTCTTCTTTACGAATGTATGAATGAAATATTGGAGCTTTCCGTAAGTCATGGGTTTGAGGGAAATCTTTGGCATACATATCTGACATTTCTTCTTGTTAACGATGAAAATGCTTACAGTACATCATGTGAGATCGTTGGGGAAATTGACGGAAGCATTAATGAAATTGCCCTTCATGATTTTCAGATTTTTAAAGAATTGTTTGATTACGATTTTCAGAAAATGGAGCGACAACTTTCGGCAGAATGTATGCAGATCCTTTTTGATTATAAGAATACAAGCAATGCAGGGAAAGTCTTTAATCGACGGGTTCGGGACCGGATCTGTACTCTTTCGCAGGGACTTGGCTCATCCGGGGATGCAGTTGATTTTAAGAGAAAGATGACACAGTTTTACAAAGAATTCGGCGTTGGAAAGCTGGGACTTCACAAAGCGTTTCGGATCGATCATCCAGAAGGCCAAGAGATGTCTGTGGAACCGATCACAAATATTGCACATGTGCATCTTGACGATCTTGTAGGTTATGAGATCGCGAAAAAGAAACTGACGGATAATACAGAAGCTTTTGTAAAAGGAAAAAAGGCGAATAATTGCCTGTTATTCGGAGATGCCGGTACAGGAAAGTCTTCTTCGATCAAAGCGATCTTGAATCAATATTATGATCAGGGACTTCGGATGATCGAGGTGTATAAACATCAATTTCAAGATTTAAATGATGTGATCGCACAGATTAAAAATCGTAATTACAAATTCATCATCTATATGGACGATCTGTCTTTTGAAGAGTTCGAGATCGAATATAAATATTTAAAAGCGGTGATTGAAGGCGGATTGGAGAGAAAACCGGATAATGTTTTGATTTATGCGACCTCAAACAGGCGTCATCTGATCCGTGAGACGTTCCGGGATAAGGCTGACAGAGATGAAGATTTACATACGAACGATACGGTTCAGGAAAAATTATCGCTTGTGGCAAGGTTCGGTGTGACAATTTATTTTGGCTCTCCTGACAAGAAGGAGTTCCGGCAGATCGTCCGTGCGCTTGCACAGAAGAATAAAATAGACATGCCGGAAGAAGAACTGTTTTTGGAAGCAAATAAATGGGAACTGGCTCACGGCGGCCTTTCAGGAAGGACGGCGCAGCAGTTTATTGATTATCTTTTGGGGCAGAATTAACGGCGCAGAAGTGTATTGAGTATCTTTCAAGAGAGAATGAAACAGGCGTCAGACATTCATCAGTGTTTTGAGAATGTCTGACGCCTGAAATTTTATAGATCTGAAGTTTTAGATATTCTTTAGATATCCGAAATTTTATACGCCTGAAATCTTCTGGAGATCACGGATGTCGCTGTCGATGATCAGAGAATAATTTGTGTAGTAAACAACAAATCCGGGTTTTGCCCCTTTTGGTTTTTTGACATGCTTTTTTTCCACATAGTCGATTTCCACTTTTTCGCTTCCGCGCATACTTGAATAATAAGCGGCAAGCCGTCCGGCTTCTTCAAAAGTACGGTCAGGAAGTTCTTCTCCGTTTGTCTTTACGATTACATGGGAGCCGGGAGCTTGTTTTGCATGAAACCACCAGTCGTTGCCGGCAGCAAAATCAAATGTAAGCGCATCGTTTTGCAAGTTGTTTTTTCCTACATACATATGAAAACCGTCGCTTGAAAGGTAATGAAGCGGTTCGTTTTTCAGTTTTATTTTTTTGCGGACTGCTTTGCGGCGGATATATCCGGTTTCAGACAGTTCTTCCTTAATGGCGGCAAGGTCATCTTCTGTCATTGCGATATCAAGAGCTGTCTGTATCGATTCGAGATATGTGATCTCATCTTTTGTTTCCTGACTTAATTGAGTAAGCGCTTCAAAGGTTCGTTTTTGTTTGTTGTATTTTGCAAAAAAACGTTGTGCATTTTCCTGTGGAGTTTTTGTCGGATCTAAAGGGATCGTGACGGTTTCATTTGTGTAATAATTCAGCGCTTCCATCTGTTTTGCCCCTTCGGGAACACCATATCCGTAGGCGTTGATCAGTTCGCCGTAAACTTTGTATTTGTCTCTGTTTTCCGTGTCTTTTAGCTGACGCGTCTGCAGATCATATTTCTTTCGATTCCTTTCAAGCGCAATCTGTATAATGTGTCTGAGATCGACGGATTTTTGACGAATCCGTGTGATTTGACTTCTTTCCGAATAGTAGGTGAGAAGAACTTCGCACACAGAAGGCAAGAGTTTCTTTTCATATCCGGTAAGATGGGTGAGTGCAAGAGCTGAAAATTCTTTCGGTTCTTGCTTGTCATAGTAGATCGCTGGTTCGAATTTTCCTTCTTTTACCGCAGATAAATAGATGGTGAACTGGGTATACAGATGAAAGAGGATGTCGTGGTCATATTCTTTCGCCGGAATGTCTGAGTCGATACCTGAAAGAAAGCAGATCTCTTCGGCCGTAACCGGACTGATACCTGTAAAACTTGTATATAGAGCTTTTGCCACCGGCATCGGTTTTTCACAGATAAGCGGGAAAAATTCTTCCCATTCTGTTGCAATAGGATCTTTTTTGTGCATCGTATCCGGAATAAAATATTCCCGTCCGGGCAGAACTTCCCTGACAGAACTCATCTGGGCAGGAACGTGTTTGATACTGTCTATGATCAGTCCGTCCTCGGAACAGAAAATGATATTACTGTGTTTTCCCATAATCTCAACGATAAGTTTTTTTCTGCAAAGGTCTCCAAGCTCGTCAAAATGTTCGATCGTAAAACAAATGATCCGTTCCAGTTTTGGCTGCGAGATTTCGACAATGCGTCCGTTGCTGATATGCTTTCTTAAAAGCATACAAAAATTCGGCGCAGTGATGGGGCTTGGTTTATTTGTGTCTGTAAGGTAAACAAGCGGAAGAGAAGCGTTTGCAGAGATCAGAAGGCGGTGCTGTCCGCGGGGGG
>CAJLUP010000068.1 GCA_905209865.1 uncultured Lachnospiraceae bacterium | reverse complement strand
TCTTCCGATCTTTTTGGAACTTCCGGTGATTACAGATACTAGAGAAAGGGTGTGGAACGATTGAAAAAACAAAAGTATATGGCTGCCGGATTCTGTCTTTTCCTATCTCTCTTCTTTGCATGTGCATCTGTGCTGCAGTATAAAATGAATCACGTAAAAGAGCCGGTTTTAACAGATGCAGGCATTCAGACAATGAAAAATAATACGGTGCTTGTGGGTGGTATGCCGATAGGGATTTACATGGAGACCGATGGGGTTATGGTTCTGAATACGGAACAGATTGCAGGAGCAGACGGGAAAGAACACGAACCGGCAAAGGGGATTGTCAGATCAGGCGATTATATTACTGCAGTCGATCATTGTGAGATTGGCGGAAAGAAAGAGCTGCTTGATGCAGTCGGAAAACTGGACGGAACTCCTGTAATCCTGACTGTCAGGCGTGACGGAGAGATGATGGATCTGAAAGTGAGTCCGGTTGAATATGAAGCCGGAGAATATCGACTTGGTATATGGGTGAGGGATAATGTGCAGGGGCTTGGAACGGTTACATTTCTGACAGATCAAAGTCGTTTCGGGGCATTGGGACATGGAATCCATGATGCGGATACAAACGATCTTATGTCCATTGACGAAGGAAATGTATATCGAACGAGTATTAGAGATATTACAAAAGGGCAAAGCGGAGCGCCAGGCAGTATGGAAGGAATGATTATATATAATCCGTATAACATTTTGGGAACGATTGATAAGAACACAGAGGCGGGAATTTATGGAACAATCGACAAAATCGATGAACTTTTTAAAGATCAGACAGCAATCGAGACTGCGTCAAAGGAAGAAATTGTAACAGGACCTGCGACGATGCGATGTTTTGTCGATAATGAGATCAGAGATTTTGATATCGAGATCACTCAAATCGACATAATGTCTCCGGAAATCAATAAAGGACTTGTGATTCAGGTCATTGACGAAGAACTTCTGGACAAAACAGGAGGGATTATTCAGGGAATGAGTGGAAGTCCGATCATCCAAAACGGGAAATTGATCGGAGCAGTAACCCACGTTTTCGTACAAGACTCGACAAAAGGTTACGGAATATTCATAGAAAACATGCTAAAACAGATAAATTAGTCAAAAACGTGTGGATATATGTCGAATTGTTACTACAAGATTCGCTTGATTATGCAAATTGGCACAGATATAATAAGCGAGTGGCGTTTTTAAGGGAGGTCTTAAACTAAAGGAGAGACGAGAATGGAGCATTTGAGTGTGGCGATCGCTGACGACAACCAGAGAATTCTAGATATGCTTGACGACATCATTCGGACGGATAAGGAACTGGATCTCGTCGGAAAAGCGAAAAATGGAGAAGAGATGTGTCAGATCATAAAGGAAAGACAACCGGATGTTGTCCTGCTTGATCTGATCATGCCGAAAATGGATGGATTGACAGTGATGGAGCATGTGAATAAAGAGCAGTTTGTCGAAAAGAGACCATATTTTATCGTGCTTACCGCAGTCGGACAGGAAAAGATTACAGAAGATGCCTTCAATAAAGGTGCAAATTACTATATTATGAAACCGTTCAATCACACGATTTTATTGGATCGGATCAAATCAATCAGAAAAAAACCTGCGGTTTGCGAGAAGAAAAATGAGGAGAATCTGAAGGGAGTTTCTTTTGGACAGGAAAGTCTGGAAAGCAGAGTGACAAATATGCTCCATGAAATCGGAATTCCGGCACATATCAAAGGCTATCATTATTTGAGGGATGCGATTATGATGGCAGTAAATGACATGGATGTATTAAACGCGATTACAAAAATTTTGTATCCGACAGTTGCAAAAAAATACCGGACAACGTCAAGCCGTGTGGAAAGGGCAATCCGCCATGCGATTGAAGTGGCGTGGAGTCGTGGCAAATTAGATACTTTGGATGAACTTTTTGGGTATACGGTAAGTACCGGAAAGGGGAAACCGACGAATTCAGAGTTCATTGCCCTGATTGCAGATACAATTCAGCTTGAATACAGGCATAAAAACTAGGAAAGACCTTTTCTTTGTGCATAGAATGGGGTATAATAACAATTAACAGAATTCTTTCCGGGAATTTATGTAAAGAATGGGAGGATCAGGATATGAAGAATATTTTGTTTGCTGCATCGGAATGTGTACCGTTTATCAAAACAGGAGGACTGGCAGATGTTGTCGGTTCCCTTCCGAAAGATTTTGATAAGGAAAAATATGATGTTCGTGTTGTTATTCCGAATTATATGTGCATGAAGCAGGAGTGGAAAGAGAAGTTAGAGTATGTCACCCACTTTTATATGGATATTGCGGGCCAGGACAGATATGTCGGCGTACTGAAGACTGAATTGAATGGCATTACATTTTATTTTATCGACAATGAATATTATTTCAGCGGATTTGCTCCTTATGATGGAGATCCGAAATGGAATATCGAGAAATTTGCATTCTTTTCAAAAGCAGTGCTGAGTATCCTTCCGGTGATCGATTTCCGGCCGGAATTGATTCATTGTCATGACTGGCAGACGGGACTGATACCGGTATATCTTGACAATTTCAGATATCTTGGAGAATACTATCGCGGAATTAAGACTGTGATGACGATCCATAATCTGAAATTCCAGGGAGTATGGGATACAAAAGCAGTCCAGGGAATTACAGGTCTTCCGGAGTATTATTTTGTGCCGGATAAGATGGAAGCATATAAAGATGCGAACTTGCTGAAAGGCGGTATCGTATATGCTGATAAAGTAACGACGGTAAGTAACAGTTACGCAGAGGAGATCAAGACGCCGTTTTACGGGGAAGGACTTGACGGTTTGATGTCTGCAAGGGCTAACGATCTTTGCGGTATTGTCAACGGGCTGGATTATACGGATTGGAATCCGGCTTCAGACCCTCGTATCGCCAAGAATTTCTCTATTGAAGATTTCAGAAAAAATAAAGTGCTGAACAAGAAGGCGCTGCAGGAAGAACTTGGTTTAGAGAGAGATACAAAAACAATGATGATCGGAATGATTTCGCGTCTTACGGATCAGAAAGGGTTTGATCTTGTTGATTATGTGATGGATGAACTCTGTCAGGATGCGGTTCAGATCGTTGTACTCGGAACAGGTGATGTGAAATATGAGAATATGTTCCGTCATTTTGCATGGAAATATTCAGGAAAAGTATCGGCAAATATCTTTTACTCGGATGAACTCTCTCATAAGATCTATGCTTCCTGTGATGCATTCCTTATGCCGTCCTTGTTCGAACCATGCGGATTAAGTCAGCTTATGAGTTTGCGTTACGGTACAATTCCGATCGTTCGTGAGACCGGAGGACTTAGAGATACAGTTGAGGCATATAATGAGTTTGAGAAGACAGGAACAGGATTCAGTTTCAGCAATTACAATGCACATGAGATGCTGAATACAGTTCGTTATGCGGAAAGAATTTATTACGATAGAAAACGTGATTGGAATAAGATTGTAGAACGTGCGATGAGCAGAGATTTTTCGTGGAAGAATTCAGCAGGACAATATCAGGAATTATATAAGAGTCTGATCGGGGAATAAGAAACGAAAGTGTCAAATGATACATAAAAACACAAGGCGGATATCAGTTTCCGTCTTGTGTTTTTTTGTATAAACAATACTTGACAGGAAAAGCGTTTTAGAGGATAATCTTACCTAAAAAAATATCGCTGAAGATGAAGAATCTACTTATCCATGCGACAGAAAAAAGTCAGGAGAGAGACAGATGAAGATTATAGACAGATTAAAAGAAGACAAAATTCATATTTCGTTTGAAGTGTTTCCGCCGAAGACAGATGCAGGTTTTGAGAAAGTGATCGCGGCGACAGACGCTATGGCGAAGCTGAACCCAGCATTTATCAGCGTGACATATGGAGCAGGCGGCGGTACAAGTAAAAATACAGCAAAAATTGCATCTCATATCAAAGAGGATCTCGGAGTGCTTAGTCTTGCCCATCTGACATGTGCGTCTTCGACGATAGAAGAAGTAAGGGCAGTGATTGAGAATCTGAAAGAAAGCGGGATTGAAAATATCCTTGCCCTTCGCGGTGATATTCCGAAGGGAATGGAATTTCCGAACGGGGATCGTTTCCGATATGCATATGAGCTGATTGAAGAGATACGCAGGCACGGAGATTTCTGTATCGGAGCTGCATGTTATCCGGAAGGGCATGTAGAAAATGAACATAAAACAGAAGATATCAAATATTTAAAACAGAAAGTAGACAGCGGAGTTGATTTCCTTACGACGCAGATGTTTTTTGACAATGATATTCATTATAACTTTTTATATCGGATCAGGGAAGCGGGGATCACGGTTCCGGTACTTCCGGGAATTATGCCGATGACGAGTGCGAAACAGATGAAGAGAAGTCAGGAATTGTCAGGAACAGTATTTCCAAGAAGATTTTTGGCTCTGCTGGATCGTTTTGGAAGTTCTCCGGCGGCAATGGAACAGGCGGGAATCGCATATGCAACGGATCAGATCATTGATCTTCTTTCAAACGGTGTGAATAATATTCATATTTATACGATGAATAAACCGCATGTTGCGGCTGCAATCATGAACAATTTATCTGAGATTATAAAGGCATAGGTGTCGGGATGGAAAAAAGGTTTCAGGAAGCTGTTCGTTATTTAGGTTATGGAAGAAACGCAGTGGATGAAAGGACACACGAACTTATAGAAAAGGGTTTTGAAGATTTGGAAAAAGCTGCAAAATTTCGCTTTGTCAGCCGTATTTTTGAACTGGAACGTATTGATGATGAAAACGTTAGGATAGGAACGTTGTCAGTAAAGAGCAAAAGTCTTGCGAGAAATTTGAACCAATGTGAAAAAATCGTTCTCTTCGGGGCGACGCTTGGGACGGGAACAGATCGGCTGATCGCGCGGACATCTCTTACAGACATGGCGCAGGCTGTTGTGCTTCAGGCGTGTGCTGCGGCGATGCTGGAGGAACGATGTGATGAAAAGCAGCTGGAGATAGGAACAGAACTGGAAGAACAAGGTCTTTATTTGCGGCCGAGATTTAGTCCGGGTTATGGAGATTTTGATATCGGTTATCAGAAACCGCTTATGCAGATGTTGGACTGTGCGAAAACTATCGGACTTACAATGACTGACAGTTTTATGATGACGCCGACAAAGTCTGTTACTGCGGTGATCGGGGCAAGCCGGATAAAAGAAAGGTGTCCTCTTGCGGGATGTGAAGTCTGCAAGAAAACAGATTGTATTTACAGACGCTGATGTTCAGTATAAGAATGGGAAAGCGGAGAGGGAAAGGAGAAACAGATGATCAGACAACGACTTGGAAAAGAACTTCTCTTTTTTGACGGGGGAATGGGAACACTTCTGCAGGAAAAAGGACTTGCGCCCGGGGAATTGCCGGAGACATGGAATCTGACACATCCGCAGGAAATATGTGAGATACACAGGCGGTATATTGAATCCGGAAGCGAGATTATCCTGACAAATACGTTTGGTGCCAATGCGCTGAAGTTTCATGATGATTCCTGTTCTTTGGAAGAGATTATAAATGCAGCGGTAAGTCATGTGAAGACGGCAGAACAGGAGGCTCATTTAAAAACGGGAGAAAGACGTAAAATATATACTGCACTTGATGTCGGCCCTACAGGAAAATTGCTCAAACCGATGGGGGATCTGGAATTTGAGACAGCATATGAAGCGTTCAAAGAAGTGATGATTCTCGGCGAAAAGGCGGGAGCAGACTTGATTCACATAGAGACAATGAGCGACACATATGAATTAAAAGCGGCTGTTTTGGCAGCAAAGGAGAATACGGATTTACCGGTGTTTGCGACGGCGATATTTGATGAGAGACGGAAACTTCTGACCGGGGCGGATGTTTCGTCTGTCGTTGCGCTTTTGGAAGGTCTTGGCGTTGATGCGCTTGGAATTAACTGCGGGATGGGGCCGAAGCAGATGTTCCCGGTGCTGGAAGAGATTATGAAGTATTCGTCGGTTCCGGTTATTGTAAAACCGAATGCAGGTCTTCCGAAACAGAGAGATGGGAAGACTTATTATGATGTGTCAGAAGATGAGTTTGCAGCATATATGGAACAGATCGTACAGATGGGGGCATGTGTGATCGGAGGCTGCTGCGGAACAACTCCGGAACATATTCGCGCAATGAAGGAAAGATGCAAAAATGCAGAGTTTGTTCCGGTAACGGAAAAAGAATTTACGGTTGTTTCTTCTTATGGACAAAGTGTCATTCTTGGAGAAGGTTCGAAAATTATCGGGGAACGGATCAATCCAACCGGGAAAAAGAGATTTAAACAGGCATTGAAAGAACATGATCTGGATTATATTTTGAGGGAAGGGATCGTGCAGCAGGATCAGGGAGCCCATATTCTCGATGTGAATGTCGGATTGCCGGATATTGATGAACCGGCGCTTATGGGAGAAGTGATCCAGGAACTGCAAAGTGTCGTGAATCTTCCTCTTCAAATCGATACGGTTGATACGGAGGCGATGGAAAAAGCGCTTCGTATTTATAACGGGAAGGCGATGGTTAACTCTGTAAGCGGAAAGATGGATTCAATGAAAAAGGTATTTCCGCTTGTGAAAAAATATGGCGGAGTTGTTATCGGACTGACACTTGATGAAAACGGAATTCCTGCAGATGCAGACGGACGTATAAAGATTGCAGAAAAAATCATTCGGACAGCAGCAGAATATGGCATTAAAAAGAAAGATCTCGTAATCGACGCGCTTGCGATGACAATCAGTTCCGAACCGGAAGGAGCGAAAGTGACATTGGAGACACTTCGCAGATTGAGAGATGATATCGGTGTCAATACAGTTCTCGGCGTTTCTAATATCTCTTTTGGACTGCCATGCCGCCCGATTGTAAACGCTGCGTTTTATACAATGGCAATGTTTAATGGTTTGAGTGCCGGAATTATAAATCCGTCATCAGAAGATATGATGAAATCATGGTATGCATATCATGCCCTTTTGGGATTGGACAGTAATTGTGAACGCTACATTGAGAAATATGCAAATGCGGTTGTGACTTCCAGTGTAATTAAGGAATCTGCTTCTTTTGAAAACGGACAAGGCTCAGGCAGAATTGGTCAAAAGGGAAATAGTGGAAACGGCACAAATCTTACGCTTCAGGAGGCAATCGAAAAAGGTCTGAAAGAGGATGCTGGAAAGATCACAACAACCCTTGTAGAAACTAATGCGCCGCTTGCAATTATTAATGAAGAATTGATTCCGGCATTAAATCACGTCGGAGATGGTTTTGAAAAAGGAACTGTTTTTCTTCCGCAGCTTCTGATGAGTGCTGAAGCAGCGAAGTGCGCGTTTGCGGTTCTAAAAGAAAAGATGGAAAAAAGCGGCGAAGTCAGAGAGAAAAAAGGTACGGTTATATTGGCAACCGTAAAAGGGGATATTCATGATATCGGGAAAAACATCGTGAAAGTTCTTTTAGAAAATTACAGTTTTGATGTGATTGATCTGGGGAAAGACGTACCGCCTGAAAAAATAGTAGAAACTGCGTGTGAAAAGCAAGTACACCTTGTAGGATTAAGCGCACTTATGACAACGACTGTTGTCAGTATGGAAGAGACGATCAGAATGCTTCGGGAAAGAAAGCCGGACTGTAAAGTTATGGTCGGAGGAGCTGTGTTGAATCAGGAATATGCAGATATGATCGGAGCAGATTTTTATGGAAAAGACGCTATGCAGTCGGTTCACTACGCAGAAAAGATTTTTGATTCTCATTTGCAGAAAGATGCCTGAAAGAAAAGAAATTCCGTTGTTGACAACAATTTCGCAAACAGATATATTTAAAGAAGCAGGACGGATAAAATCCGTCGGTTCGATTTAATATAACAGGAGGTAAGAGTAAATGCAGATGATGAGAGGATTACATACTCCGGTGCGGGCGATCCGAAGAAGAGTATTTAAGGAAGTGGCGGAACTTGGATTTAAAGCGGATGCCGATACGCTTCTTGCGGATATGGAGGCGATTCCGTACGCAATCGTAAATGAAGACGCAGAGAAATACAGAGAGAGCGTTTATCGCGCCAGAGCGATTGTTAGAGAACGCCTTCGTTTGGCAATGGGACTTTCTCTTCGTCCCGAGAACAAACCGGTTCATCTGACAGCAGGGGTAGAGGCAAGCAATATTTCAGAGAAGTATTATGAACCGCCGCTGATGCAGGTTGTACCGTCGGCATGTGAAAGCTGCGAGGAAAACAAATATGAAGTGAGCAATATTTGTAAGGGATGTCTGGCACATCCGTGTCAGGAAGTCTGTCCAAGAGACGCGATCTCTATGGTCAACGGACGTTCTTATATCGATCAGGATAAGTGTATTAAGTGCGGAAAATGTAAGTCTGTCTGTCCATATGACGCCATTGCAAAAAAAGAGCGTCCATGTCAGAAGGCATGCGGTGTGAATGCGATCAAATCCGACAAAGTAGGAAGAGCGTATATTGATCCTGAAAAATGTGTTTCCTGCGGTATGTGTATGGTAAGTTGTCCGTTCGGAGCGATTTCAGATAAGTCTCAGATCTTCCAGCTTGCAAGGGCATTGTCGGAAGGAGAGAATATTATTGCGGAGATTGCGCCGGCGTTTGTAGGGCAGTTCGGTGACAATATTACACCGAGAAATATCAAGGCGGCTCTCCGGGAACTGGGATTTTCGGAAGTGTATGAGGTTGCGCTTGGGGCAGATATCGGAGCAGTTGCCGAGGCCCATCATTATGTGGAAAAAGTTGTGACCGGTGAACTTCCATTTCTTTTGACGTCGTGCTGTCCTTCCTGGGCTGTGATGGCGAAGAAATTTTTCCCGGATCTGATTGATCAGATTTCACAGGAGCTTACTCCGATGGTAGCGACGGCGAGGACAATCAAGCAGAAACATCCTGATGCAAAAGTAGTTTTTATCGGACCGTGCGCCGCGAAGAAATTGGAAGCATCAAGAAGAAGTGTGAGAAGCGACGTGGATTTTGTTATTACTTTTGAGGAGCTTCAGGCAATGTTTGATGCAAAAGAGATCGATCTTACAGAATATGAAGCAGAATCTTCTTTCCACGATGCAACCGGAGCCGGAAGAGGATACGGATGTGCAGGCGGAGTTGCGGAAGCAATCGAAAAATGTATCAACGAATATTATCCTGATGTACAGGTGAATATTGAACATGCAGAAGGACTGGCTGAGTGTAAGAAGATACTGACGCTTGCAAAGGCAGGAAAGATGAACGGCTGTCTGATCGAGGGAATGGGCTGTCCGGGAGGATGTATTGCAGGAGCAGGAACGAATATTCCGCTTCCGAAGGCAAAGAAAAATCTTGCAGCCTTCGTGAAGAATTCAAGTAAATCAATCCCTGCAAAAGAACTGGAAGAGATCGAACTTGACTAGAGACAGAAGAAAAGCAGGATGGAGTAAATTATAATTTCTTAAAAAAGGAAAATTACGGTCAATAAAAGAAAGAAGATTGCAAAGCGGGCGTTTTTTTGGCGTCCGCTTTACAAATATATCCCTCTATGATATATTATAAAACAGGCTTTTGGAGCGAAAGAGGAGGAAAATGCAATGAAGGCATATGGAGTA
>CAJLUP010000067.1 GCA_905209865.1 uncultured Lachnospiraceae bacterium | reverse complement strand
CCACTGCCCGGACCGAGGCAATGTTTCTCCATAATATTTTTATCAGATTTATGAATGTTTCTGCAATCACCGAAAGCGCCAAAAGGCACTTTTCGGGATTGTAAGCGATCGCCAAGGTATCAGGCAAGCCCAAACTTCGGCTCGTCGCCATCTCAAAAAAACAGTCCGCTTTCGGAACTTTCAAATCACTCCGACTGCCGAACTGTTTTTATTTGCTCTTTATCCCTGCTTTATTTACGAATCACATTGCTGCTTTGTTATCGTTAAATATGTTTTCCCATCTCATACGCTTTTTCTAATGCCTCATGTCCTTTAATAGTCCCCGGTTCATTCACTCCCCCTGCAAATACACTTCCCACCAGATGCGCTCGCTCAAAACAGTCTATCCACCCAGTCAATCCACTGACTGCCCGCTCAGGAACTCCCGGTTCATCTTCTGCTGCAGACGACAGCATATAAATATCCGTAAACTTATAATCTGAATCATACAAACTGTTTGCCCGGTCAATCATTGTTTTCATCTGACCGCTCATTTCATAATAATAGATCGGAGTAGAAAATGCGATAACATCTGCGTCATGCATTTTTTGTGTAATCACATTTGCATCATCGTCAATGACACAATGTCCCAATTTATGACATGCCATACAGCCTTTGCAAAACGCAATCGTTTTATCTTTTAACGAAAGTATCTCCACCATATTTCCGGCAGCTTCAGCGCCTGATGCAAATGCCTCCGCAAGTTCTTCTGAATTGCTGTTATTCCTTAAACTTGTACTGATTACAAGAACCTTTTTCCCCATAAATTGACCTCCGTATACAAAATATCATTTTAAAACGATATTTCTGCCTCTCTTTACTTACATTTTTGCATGTACCAATTTTAATCTGTGAAAATCATTGCCTTCCAGCTCCTGCCGAAGATTCCACAGACGCTTAATTTGCCTGCAGTCACCGGAAGAGCCAAAAAGCACATTCCAGGATTGTAAGCGGTTCCAAGATCTCGGGCAAGCCCGGACTTTGGCTCATCGCCATTGCAAAAAATTGCCCAGTCCTCACGGTCTGAGCAATTTCTCGCTTTCAGCCTGTTTTCACAGACTTATTTATCATTTTCATCGTTCATTTGGAATTAGAATTACATCATACCCATTCCACCTGCACCGCCTGCCGGCATAGCCGGTGCATCTTCTTTAATTGTGGCTACAACTGATTCTGTTGTCAGGAGTGTAGATGCAACACTCGTTGCGTTCTGTAAAGCGCTTCTTGTCACCTTAGCCGGATCGAGAATACCTTTGCTTACCATGTCGACATACTCTTCTGCATAAGCGTCAAATCCGACTCCCGGATCAGATTCTCTTACTTTATTTACAATGACAGCTCCTTCAAGACCTGCATTTGCAGCAATCTGGTGAAGCGGAGCTTCCAACGCTTTCAAAATAATCTTAGCGCCTGTTTTCTCATCGCCTTCCAATTCCTCTGTCAATTTAGCAACTTCTTTTGATGCATGGATGTATGCAGAACCGCCGCCTGCGATAATTCCTTCTTCTACTGCTGCTCTTGTTGCATTAAGCGCATCTTCCATACGAAGTTTCGCTTCTTTCATTTCTGTTTCTGTCGCAGCGCCGACACGGATCACCGCTACACCACCCGCAAGTTTTGCAAGTCTTTCCTGTAATTTTTCTTTGTCAAATTCAGATGTTGTCTCCTCGATTGCTTTCTTAATCTGTGCAATTCTGTCTTCAATCGCCTTCTTATCTCCGCATCCGTCTACAATGACAGTATTTTCTTTCTGCACTTTCACAGATTTTGCACGACCAAGCTGATCCATTGTCGTCTCTTTCAGATCAAATCCAAGTTCTTCTGAAATAACCTGACCGCCTGTCAAAATCGCGATATCCTGAAGCATTTCTTTTCTTCTATCGCCATAACCCGGTGCTTTCACTGCAACAACATTAAATGTTCCGCGCAGTTTATTAACGATCAATGTTGTAAGCGCTTCGCCTTCGATATCTTCTGCGATAATAAGCAGTCTTGCGCCTGACTGGACAATCTGCTCAAGTACCGGAAGGATATCCTGAATATTAGAAATCTTCTTATCTGTGATCAAAATATACGGATCATCAAGAACGGCTTCCATCTTTTCCATATCTGTTGCCATATATGCTGAAATATAACCACGGTCAAACTGCATACCTTCTACAAGATCAAGCTCTGTCTGCATTGTCTTGGACTCTTCGATCGTAATAACTCCGTCGTTCGATACTTTTTCCATCGCATCTGCAACCATCTGTCCAACTTCTTCATCGCCTGAAGAAACCGCCGCAACTCTTGCGATCTGCTCTTTTCCGTTTACTTTACTGCTCATAGCGCGGATTGCCTCAACCGCCTTATCCGTTGCTTTTTTCATTCCTTTTCTAAGAACGATCGGGTTTGCTCCTGCTTCAAGGTTCTTCATACCTTCATGTACCATTGCCTGAGCAAGCACTGTTGCTGTTGTTGTTCCGTCTCCTGCTACATCATTTGTCTTGGAAGCAACTTCTCTGATAAGCTGTGCTCCCATATTTTCAAAACCATCTTCCAATTCAATCTCTTTTGCAATCGTCACACCATCGTTTGTAATAAGCGGCGCACCGAAAGATTTATCAAGAACGACATTTCTTCCTTTCGGTCCAAGTGTTACCTTTACTGTATCTGCCAACTGATTTACACCTTTTTCAAGCGCTGTTCTTGCCTCAGATCCGTATTTGATTTCCTTTGCCATCGCTAAACATCTCCTTATTCTTCTCTATTATCATCTATCTGCTGCTATCTTTACTCTGTTACGATTGCGAGAATGTCACTCTGTTTTACGATAATATACTCTTCTCCATCCAGTTCCACATCTGTTCCTGCGTATTTAGAGTAAATCACTTTATCTCCTGCATTCACCTGCATTACTACTTCTTTTCCATCTATATTTCCGCCCGGTCCTACAGCGATCACTTCTGCTTCCTGCGGTTTTTCTTTCGCCTGTCCCGGCAAAACAATACCGGATTTCGTCGTTTCTTCTGCTTCTAACTGTTTCAAAACAATTTTGTCACCCAACGGTACTAATTTCATTGTAATTCCTCCTTAATTTTCGTTTGTTAGCACTCTTTTATTACGAGTGCTAAACTTCATGAATATAAAATAGCACTCCATTTTCAATTTGTCAACACAGTTTATGAGGATTTTATAGAAAAAATAACGAAACGTATCTACACACGTTTCGTCATTTTTCTTCCTTCATATACATTATAAAATCCATTTTCGATCCGAAGTTTCAAAAACTTCCGGTCATCACGGCAATATCTCTCTTTCACAACACCTGTACAATACAAAAGCTCCGTCCTTGTCGAAATATAACATCTGTATTTTGCATCAAGCGAAATTACCGTCAGTTCATCCTCTTTCAGTTCAAGATAGATATAATCCTCTTCCGGATCATATTTTTCAACTCTGCATTGTCTTGTAGACTCATCAAATATTCCATCTGCAGATATGATCTTCTCCATACGCAGATCTACGGGATTTCCTTCGTACATCGTCCTTCCTCCTGCCTGTCTTCCTCTGACTTTTCAACCTTGCCAAGAACTACATACGCTCCTTCTTGATTTTCTCAAGTTCTTCGAACACATAGTCATTCAATACTTTTATATAAGTTCCCTTCATTCCTGAAGAACGGGATTCGATCACTCCGGCGCTTTCAAATTTGCGCAGTGCATTCACGATAACCGAGCGTGTAATCCCCACTCTGTCTGCCACTTTGCTTGCCACAAGAATCCCTTCCGTTCCGCCAAGCTCATCAAAAATATGAATGATCGCTTCAAGTTCAGAAAAGGAAAGTGTACTGATCGCCGATTGCACAATATGTTCCTTACGTGTCTCTTCCGCACTCTCTTCATTTACAGAACGAAGCATCTCCAAACCGACAACAGCCGTTCCGTACTCACTCAAAATAATGTCATCAATCGAATACGTTTTGTCCTGCTTATAAATAAACAATGTTCCAAGACGTTCCCCTGCAATATCGATCGGAGTTACAATCGCCTGGCATCCCTGCACAGCGTCCGCTGAAAATCCAAGTGTTTCCAAATTCACATTTTCTTTCGTAGAAAGAATGCTGAGAAGTCTCTCATTTAACATCTGATCAATGTGAGAGCCGACTGCTTCTGTAATCAGCTCATTAATTTCCTGCACTTTCGGACTTTTACTTACGCCGAGAATTTTTCCTTTCCTGCTTACAACAAGAACGTTCGAATCAAGAATTTCGGTCAACACCGCACAGATATCATTAAATACGACCTTACTTGAATTATTGTTATGAAGCAATTTATTAATTTTTCTTGTTTTGTCTAACAGTTGTACGCTCATTATTTCCTCCGTTTGCTTTTTTAAGCCAATAATTGTATACACAAATCCAGATAAACAAATAGATAATAATATGCTATCACACAATTTTTTGAATTTCAATACATTTCCAATTTTTACTTCTTTTTTGTTCTCTTTTTTATAAATTTTCTGCGTATAAACAATTTTATTCCTTATTTTTCGATTGTTTTAACATATCCGCACTTTTCATCTGCACAGACAAGCTTATTTCCCTTCTCCACCATATATCCTCCGCAATCAGGACACTTTTCTTTTGAAGGCTTCTGCCATGACATAAAATCACATTCCGGATTATTCTCACAGCCATAATATTTTCGCCCTTTTTTTGTTTTGCGGATCACAACATCTTTTCCGCATACCGGACACGGCACACCGATCTTTTCAAGATACGGCTTCGTATTCCTGCATTCCGGAAATCCCGGACATGCGAGGAATTTTCCATGAGGTCCGTACTTCACTACCATGTTTCTTCCGCACTCCTCGCAGATCACATCCGTTACTTCATCTTCAATCTTCACGCTTTCAAGCTCAATCTCTGCGCGCTTTACCGCTTCATCCAAATCAGGATAAAAGTTACGGATCACATCTTTCCATGCAACTTTTCCTTCTTCAACCATATCAAGAAGTCCTTCCATATTTGCCGTAAAATTCGCATCTACAATGCTGGGAAATGACTGTTTCATAATATTGTTTACCACTTCCCCTATTTCCGTCAAATACAGATTCTTTGCCTCTTTTGTCACATAACGACGTCCGAGAATAATAGAAATTGTCGGAGCATATGTGCTTGGACGCCCGATTCCAAGCTCCTCTAACGCTTTTACGAGAGTCGCTTCCGTATAATGGGCTGGCGGCTGCGTAAAATGCTGTTTCTTATCAAAACTTTCCTTTGTAAATACAGAATCCATACTCAAATGTCCTACTAAAACATTTTTCTCTTCTTTTTCTTCATCGGCTTCTGTATACACTGTGCGGAAACCATCAAACACAAGTCTTGAAGTAGAAACCGCAAACCGATATTCTTCAGCGGCAATCTTAACCGATGTAGACTCATATTTTGCCGGCATCATGCGGCTTGCCGCAAAACGTTTCCATATAAGCTGGTAAAGACGAAACTGATCTCTTGTAAGAGAGTCTTTGATAGACGCCGGAGTCCTGCTGATATCTGTCGGTCGGATTGCTTCATGAGCGTCTTGTATTTTCTTGCCTTCCGCCTGTTTTTTCTGACCTGCCGCAACGTATTCTTCTCCATATACAGATGCAATATATTCTCGAGCCGATGCATCCGCTTCCTCTGCGATACGGGTGGAATCTGTACGCAGATAAGTGATAACACCGACTGTTCCGCCGCCCTTAATATCAACGCCTTCATACAGCTGCTGCGCAATGCGCATTGTTTTCTGGGTTCCAAAATTCAACGCCTTTGCAGCTTCCTGCTGCAGCGTACTTGTCGTAAACGGAAGCGGCGCTTTTCGGATCCGCTCACTTGTTTTTATATCATCCACTTTAAATTCCGCATTTTCGATCTTCTCAACGATCTCATTCAATTCTTTTTCTGATCTGATCGTCATTTTTTTCTGATCTGTTCCATAAAACTTCGCTGTAAGCGGACGTTTTTCTCCTTTAATCTTCAGAATCGCATCAAGCGTCCAATATTCTTCCGGAATAAAAGCGTCTATTTCTTCTTCCCGATCCGCCACAAGGCGAAGAGCTACCGACTGCACACGACCTGCGCTCAGTCCTCTCTTTACTTTTGCCCAAAGCAGCGGACTGATCCTATATCCTACCATACGGTCAAGAACGCGTCGAGCCTGCTGAGCATCCACCAAATTCATATCAATATCCCGCGGAGCTTTTAGCGATGCTTTCACCGCATTTTTCGTAATCTCATTAAAGGTGATTCTGCGCATCTTCTTTTCATCCAGCTTTAGCGCTGTCGCAAGATGCCATGAAATCGCCTCTCCTTCACGGTCAGGGTCGGTTGCCAGAAAAACTTTATCTGATTTCTTCGCCTCTTTTCGCAAAGCTGCAAGAATATCACCTTTTCCCCTTATTGTAATGTATTTCGGTTCGTAATCGTGTTCAACGTCAATTCCAAGCGAACTTTTTGGAAGATCCCGTACATGTCCCTGCGAAGCCGCAACCGTATAATTACTGCCCAAAAACTTTTTAATTGTTTTCACTTTCGCAGGAGACTCCACGATAACAAGATAATGTGCCATAAAAAATAACTCCTCCATCCAGGCGGTATATGCCCATTTTTAACCCCAAACTGTCTCTCAAATTACTAAATGCAGCTTAAAGCAGACTGCAAACTATTTTTCCCTCAAGTGATAATATAATAATTTTTTGATATCTCCCGTATGTACCCTCGCAATTCCAAAGAAACCAGAATCTCCATAACCTTTCGGACTTCCAATTTCGTTTCCCGCAAAATCTCTTCCACACTCTTTGGGTACAAACCGAGACAACTATACAACAATTCCTCTTGAGTTTCAAGCGTTTTTTTATTTTTGCTGTCTTTCCCGCTTTTTTTATTCATTTCCGGTGATCCATCTGTTTTTTGTTCAGATAAGTTCCATTCTTCCAATATCATTTCCGGTGAAAGTAAAATTCCCGCCCCCTGACGGATCAATTCATTGCATCCAATGCTCATTTGACTATTCACCGGTCCTGGAAGCGCGTACACCTCTTTTCCCTGCTCCAATGCCATATCTACTGTGATAAGAGAGCCGCTTTTTCTCCCCGCTTCCATAACCAGCACCGCATCAGACAGACCGCTTATAATCCGGTTTCGAGCCGGAAAATGCTGTGGAAGCGGAGGCGTCTTTGGCGGTAATTCCGAAAGGATTCCTCCCCCCTGCTCAAGAATATCTACATAAAGCCCGATGTGTTCCCTTGGATAGCATACGTCCACACCACATCCAAGTACCGCAAACGTCTTTCCCCTTCCCATCAAAGCTCCTCTGTGACCCATTCCATCAACTCCCCGTGCCATCCCGCTGATAATCTGTATTCCACATTCTGCCAGCGCTTTCCCGAAATCAACCGCATACTTTTCTCCATATGGGGTACAGCGCCTTGCCCCAACTAAAGCCACCTTTTTCGCTTCTTCATCCGGGAGATTGCCTTTCACATAAAGCGCATATGGATAATCTGTAATCTGCTTTAGATTTTTAGGATATTCCTCTGCAAAACAGGGGATAAAACGAATTTCTTTTTTGCGTAGTCTGTCATACTCTTTTTCCAAATCTTCTTGCTGTTTCGCCTGTAAAATTTTATTTCGTTCTCTTTCATTCAAGAACTCCATTTCTTTCAACTGCATTTCCTCCATAGAATAAATCGCTTCTGCCGTTTTCATACACTGACGCAGACGAATTTTTTTTCGCACATTTATTCCCTGTATTTTCGCAAACCAATATTCATATTTCATATAAGACCCTTTCAAATTATAATTCTGTTTTTACGTCATCCTTTTCCTTGTTTTCAACTATCCTGTCCACTCTATTTTCCATTCTCATCAAGTATGCTTTCTGTAATCCATGCGATACCCCAGTGATTCTTTCAAATGACTTATCGTGATTGCTTCACTTGCTTCCAAATCCGCAATCGTTCTTGCTGTTTTCAAGATCCGGCTATATCCCCTTGCCGTCAGCCCCATAGTGGAAAACGCCTGCTCCATCACTTCTTTTTCCGCTTTGCCCAATCTGCAGTACTTGTTTAACGCCTTCCCTTCCAACATTGAATTTGTCGCAATCTCCGTTCCTTTGTATCTCTGTCTTTGTATGTCCCTGACACGGCAGATCCTTTTTCGTATTTCTTCCGAACTTTCTCCTTTCCTCTCATCTGACAAATATTCGTATTTTACACGGGGCGCTTCCACACAAAGATCGATCCTGTCCAGAAAAGGACGGCTGATACGATTCTGATATGTTTGGATCTGCATCGGCGTACAAGTGCACTTTGCATCAGGAAAACATCCGCACGGACACGGATTCATCGCTGCCACAAGCATAAAATTTGCCGGAAATGTATAATTGCCGCATGTCCGTGACAGATTCACATATCTCTCTTCCAGCGGCTGCCTGAGCACTTCTAATGTATCTCTTTGAAATTCAGGCAGTTCGTCAAGAAACAGCACCCCTCTGTGAGCCAAACTGATTTCTCCGGGATGCGGAATCATCCCGCCTCCGACCAGCGCAGCCTTCGTCGCCGTATGATGTACTTCACGAAACGGACGATCTGTGATCAGCGGTATCCTCTCATCAACCAGACCCAATACACTATATATTTTTGTGATTTCCAAACTTTCCTTTAAATCAAGCGGCGGCAAAATACCGGCAATGCACTTTGCCGTCATTGATTTTCCGCTGCCCGGAGGGCCGATCAGCAGAAGATTATGACCTCCGGCAACCGCGATTTCCGCCGCCCTTTTGACAAATTCCTGCCCTTTCATATCCGCAAAATCGGGGAATTTTGATTCTCTTTGAACTGTTTTTCTGAAATTTTCATCCGTTTGTATTCTTTCGTTTTGGGCATTCTTTCTCTTTCTTCCGTACCTCATTGCCTCAACCGTTTCCTGTAGAGTTGCAACTCCTATAATCTCCATTCCACTGACAAGCGACGCTTCCGTTACGTTTTCAGACGGAACAATACATCTGCCTATTCCTTTCTCTTTGGCTTCCATTACGATGGGCAAAACCCCGGATACTTTTTTCACACTTCCCCCAAGACTAAGTTCTCCGATGATCAAACATTCTTTTTCTGTTTTTTGAATCTGTCCTAAAGCAGTTAAAATTGATACCGCAATGGGTAAATCAAACGATGCTCCATGTTTTCGCATTGTTGCAGGCGACAGATTCACAACGGTACGCTTTGCCGGATACTCAAACCCTGAGTTTTTGATCGCAGTTCTCACTCTTTCTCCCGCTTCTTTTACTTCTGATGACAAATAGCCCACCATATGAAATACCGGCAGCCCGTTCGACACATCTGCCTCCACATGGATAAATTCCACTTTCAGGCCTTCAATCACCGCAGATAAAATTGTGCTGAAACTCATTTTCACTCCTTTCTATGAGTTTCCTGTTCTCCTTTGTCACAAATGACAAAAAATCTTCTATCACTTTATTGCTGATTTACGCACTATTTATATAGAAGAAACACCACTTAATAATAATTGAATTCCGACCGATTCGGTCAGACACCTCTTTTAGAGGTTAGATTGCCGAAGATGAAT
>CAJLUP010000066.1 GCA_905209865.1 uncultured Lachnospiraceae bacterium | reverse complement strand
CAAAACACTCGTACATGATTATGTAAGAGCCGGATTTACAAAGATCCATATTGATACAAGTATGAAGGTGAACAGCGATCCGGAAGATGTTCGTCTGTCAGATGAGATTATCGCAGGACGCGGCGCTCATCTTGCAAAAGTTGCAGAAGAGACGTACAAGGAACTGCTGGCGCGTGATCCGGAAGCAATCCCGCCGGTATATGTAATCGGAAGTGAAGTGCCGATCCCGGGCGGAGCTGTCGGAGCAGAAGATAACGGAGTTCAGGTAACGAAAGTAGAAGATTTTAAGAATACAGTTGCAGCATTCGAGAAAGCTTTTGCAGAAGAAGGTCTTGATAAAGACGTATGGGAGCGTGTAATCGGAGTTGTTGTTCAGCCGGGCGTAGAAGAGAAAGACAGCGGATGTACAGAGTATGACCGCGAGAAAGCAAAAGATCTTATGGCTGCGATCAAAGATTTTCCGACACTTGTATTTGAAGGACATTCTACAGACTATCAGACAAAGATCAAATTGCGTGAGCTTGTAGAAGATGGCGTCGGCATTTTGAAAGTAGGTCCGGGACTTACATTTGCTATGCGTGAAGCGATGTTTGCTTTGGAAAATATCGAGAAAGAACTGATCTACGGAACAGATACAGAGCCGAGTAAGTTCGCAGAAGTTCTTGATGCTGAGATGCTTAAAAATGACAAAAACTGGAAGAAACATTATCAGGGAACAGAACTTGAGATTCGTCTGAAGAGAAAATATTCTTTCTCAGACCGCTGCAGATATTATATGCCGACACCGGCTGTAGAAGCTGCTGCAGACCGTTTGCTTACGAACCTTCGCACACTTGGAATTCCGCTGAATCTGCTCAGCCAGTTCATGCCGATCCAGTATACGAAAGTACGTGAAGGATATTTGAAGAACGATCCGGTAGAATTGATCGAGGATCGCATTATTAATACGATTGATGAATATCTGTACGGAACACATCAGAATGAACTTCTCTAAGAGGAAATTCATAAATTTCGGGTTATGCAGATCTGTGGTATAGCAGTATAGATACAGAATGCAGGCAGTTCAATAACTGTTTAAGCTGAATTAGGAAGCGTTCGCGGACAAGACTTGTAAAAAGTCATTGTTCACGGACGCTTTTTTGTTGGTGATAATATCACTGTCCAAAGCGTAAAAAATATGTTATAAGAAAAGAAAGCAAAAAGTAAGAAACACAGATAACAAAAAAACAAAAAAGAAAAAGAACGGAGAGTAGGATATGGGATTTTCGATTGAGACCGGAATTTCCGCAGTTACAGTTTTTGTACAAGGATTACTAAGCTTTTTTTCTCCTTGTGTATTGCCCCTTGTACCGCTTTATCTGGGGTACTTGTCAGGCGGTTTGAATACGGCGCTTGGAAGCGGGCAGGACAGCGGAATGAAGGGAAATAGGATTAAATTATTTTTAAGAGTACTTTTTTTCGTAGCAGGGATCGGAGGAGCATTTTTCATCCTCGGGTTGGGCGCATCGGCTGCCGGAAGTTTCTTCCATGAACAGAGAATGCTGTTTGCAAGGATCGGAGGAATATTAGTCGTTTTGTTCGGGTTATATCAGCTCGGAGTTTTTGGAAGCTCCAAAGTGCTCGGATCAGAACACAGGCTTCCGCTTCATCTTGATAAAATGACAATGTCGCCGATTACGGCTTTGATCATGGGATTCACATTTAGTTTTGCGTGGACGCCCTGTGTGGGTCCGGCGCTGACAAGCGTTCTTCTTATGGCAGGAAGTGCAGAGTCAGGTGCGAAAGGCTTTCTTTTGATCGGAGTTTATACACTTGGATTTGTCCTGCCGTTTCTTTTGGCAGGGATCTTTACCGCACAGCTTTTAAATTTCTTTAAAAAACATATGAAAGTTGTTCGTTATACGGTGAAGGTTGGAGGAGTGCTCATGGTGCTCATGGGACTGCTGATGTTTACCGGAAAAATGAATGATATTACCGGATACTTGTCTTCGATCGGACAGCAGACCGCGCAGGACAGTGAGAAGGAAGATTCATCTGTTGACAAAGATGGGGCAGGCAGTACAGCCGCTGGAGAAGAGTCGGCTGAATCTTCAGAAGAAGGGACAGAAGAACAGACAGAAGAACAGGATGGAGAAAAAGTCCGCGCATATATGACAGGATTGAAAGATCAGTATGGAAACACACATAATCTGGATGATTATAAAGGGAAAGTTGTCTTTTTGAATTTCTGGGCGACATGGTGTGGTCCATGTCGGAATGAGATGCCGGAAATCCAAAAACTTTATGAAGAATATGCACAGAAGGGCGAGGAAGCAGAAGTTGTGATCCTTGGAGTTGCAGGTCCGGGAGTCGGACAGGAGGGAACTGTTTCGGAGATTACGGACTTTATGAAGGAGAACGGATATACATATCCGGTGCTGATGGATGAAACAGGCGAAATGTTTGAGTGGTACGGTATTTCGGCTTTCCCGACAACATATATGATCGATCGTGACGGAAATCTTTATGGATATGTGACCGGACAGCTTACGGAAGATATTATGAGAAGTATCATTGATCAGACATTGGAAGGAAAAGTGCCGTAAAAAAGGAGAACTCAAAAAGATGATTACGATAGAAAAAGAAAATTTTTCCATTTCACAGATCTGCGCTTCAGGGCAATGTTTCAGGCTGGACCCGATAGAGGGAACGGAAAAATTCTATGAACTTACAGCAGGAGACCGGTATTTAAAAATTGAGGTTTTAGAAGATCCAAAAGAAGCAAAAGCGCCAGATGACGGAGAAAAAGCGGAAAACAGCGTTGGAAAGGTGAGGTTTTACTGCACGCAGGAAGAATTTGAACAAGTTTGGAAAGGATATTTTGATCTCGATACATGCTATAACGATTACCTGTCTCTTATAAAGGGGGATGAATATTTGAGAAAGGCTGCACAATTCGGGAGCGGCATTCGGATTCTGAGACAAGATTTGTGGGAAATGATCGTGACGTTTCTTTTGTCCCAGCAGAGTAATATCCCACGGATCAAAATGATGATACAGAACATCAGTCGGCAGTATGGGGACAGAAAAGAGACATATGACGGAAAAGAATACTATGCGTTTCCAAGAGCAGAACAACTGTCACAGGCGTCCGAAGAAGAACTTCGGGCGCTTAAGCTTGGTTACAGAAGTAAATACTTGTGCAAGACGGCAAGGATGGCGGCAGATGGCACAGTGAATCTTGAAAAAATAAAAGAGATGTCTTATGATGAAGCAAGGAAAGAATTGCTGCAGCTGTCAGGTGTCGGCGGTAAGGTTGCCGATTGTATCTGTCTGTTTGCGCTTCATAAGCTTGATGCTTTTCCGGTTGATACGCATATTCAAAAGGTGCTTGATACAGTATATGCGGGTAAATTTCCGTTTAAGAAATACAAGGGATGCGCAGGAGTAATGCAGCAGTATATTTTTTATTATGATTTGAAGGGAGATAAACAATAATGGAAAATTTTCAATATTATGCGCCGACAAAGGTCGTGTTTGGAAAAGAGACGGAAAATCAGATCGGACAGCTTGTCAAAGAACAAGATTGCAGGAAAGTGCTTGTTCATTACGGAAGCGGAAGTGTAAAAAGAAGCGGTCTCCTTGACCGGATCTTTGCATCACTTGATGAGGCAGGTATTTCCTATCTTTCTTTGGGAGGAGTTGTTCCGAATCCGAGATTGTCGCTTGTGTATGAAGGTATCGATCTGTGCCGAAAAGAGGGTGTGGATTTTATCCTTGCAGTCGGAGGCGGAAGTGTGATCGACTCTGCAAAAGCGATCGGATATGGTGTGAAGAATGAAGGGGACGTTTGGGATTTTTATGAGAAGAAACGTCAGGCATGCGGATGTCTTCCGATCGGAGTTGTGCTTACGATCGCGGCGGCAGGTTCGGAGATGAGTGATTCGTCTGTCATCACAAATGAGAACGGATGGCTGAAACGCGGATATAACAGCAGTTATTGCAGACCGAAATTTGCAGTTATGAATCCGGAACTGACAATGACGCTTCCGAAATATCAGACTGCGAGCGGATGCGTGGATATTATGATGCATACGATGGAAAGATATTTTAACCATTGCGACAATATGGAATTAACGGATGGACTTAGTGAACATCTTCTGCGTACGGTGATGAAAAATGCGAAGATTTTGATGGATGCTCCGGATTGTTATGAGGCAAGGGCAGAAGTGATGTGGGCGGGAAGCCTTTCTCATAACGGATTGATGGCATGTGGAAATGACGGCGGCGACTGGGCATGTCATCAGCTTGAACATGAACTGGGAGGAATGTTCGATGTGGCGCACGGCGCAGGCTTGGCCGCGGTATGGGGAAGCTGGGCTCGTTATGTATGGGATGCTCTTCCGAATCGGTTTGAACAGTTTGCGGTCAATGTTATGGGTGTGAAAAAAGACAGCGACAGAGATATGGTAATCCAAAAGGGAATCGAGGCGATGGAAACATTTTTCAGACAGATCGAAATGCCGACAGATCTTGGAGGACTTGAACTTGAAGTAAGTGAAGAGCAGATGCGGGAACTTGCATTAAAATGCAGTCATTTCGGAAAACGGACGATAGGATGTGTAAAGAAACTGGATCAGGAAGATATTTATCAGATCTATAAAAAGGCGGCGGCACGAGATTAAAGTCCTGCAAAAAGAGTGCTTCAAAAGCTGTTTGAAAACTGTTTTATAAAGAAAGAGTAGCACAAAAGTGCGATAGGTGATACAATAAGAAAAATTTATAACAGTTCAGCTATAATAATGCGTACTGCCTGACGTCGGGCGGGAAGAAAGGAGCATATAAATGGAATCATATATGGAAATGCTTGCAAATCATGCAAAAAATGCCGCCACGGCAGCGGCAAAACTCGGAACGGCGGAGAAAAATAAAGGACTTTGCGCGGTAGCAGATGAGTTGATCGCGCAGCGGGAGATAATCCTTACAGAAAACCAAAAAGATCTGAAGGCAGCAGAGGAAAAAGGAGTGAAACAGTCTCTGATCGACCGTTTGGCACTTTCTGAAAAAAGGATTGAAGATATGGCAGAAGGACTCCGGCAGATTGCCTCCCTTGATGATCCGGTTGGAGAAATCCTTTCGATGAAAATTCGTCCGAATGGTTTACGGATCGGTCAGAAGCGAGTTCCGCTTGGTGTTGTTGGAATCATTTATGAGTCAAGACCGAACGTGACTGCTGATGCTTTTGGTCTTTGCTTTAAGACCGGGAATGCGGTGATCTTGCGCGGAGGAAGCGATGCGATCTGTTCGAATCAGGCGATCGTCCGTGCAATCAAATCCGCGCTGCGCAAAGCGAAACTTTGTCAGGATCTTGTTCTTCTTGTCGAGGATACAAGTCGGGAAGTTGTGAATGAGATGATGAAGATGCACGGCTTGATCGATGTACTTATTCCAAGAGGCGGCGCAGGGTTGATCGCGAATGTCGTGGCGAACAGTACAGTGCCTGTTATTGAGACCGGAACGGGAAACTGTCATGTTTATGTAGATGAGACGGCGGATATCCGTATGGCAGTTGATATTATTGAAAACGCCAAGACGCAGAGAATGGGAGTCTGCAATGCATGTGAATCACTTGTGATCCATAGTAAAGTGTTGGAAAAGGCGCTTCCACCGATTGTTGAGAAATTAAAACAACATGAAATTGAAATACGCGGGGATGAAAGAGCCCGCGCGGTTTGTCCGGATATTAAAGAAGCTTCTGAAGAAGACTGGGGAATGGAATATCTTGACGCGATTATTTCAATTAAGACAGTGGATTCCATTGATGAGGCGGTCAGTCATATTAATAAATATAATACAGGACATTCCGAATCCATCATCACAAATGATTATAACAATGCCCTGAAATTCCAAGATGAGATCGATGCGGCGGCTGTATATGTAAATGCATCTACGCGTTTTACAGACGGCTTTGAGTTTGGTTTCGGAGCTGAAATCGGAATCAGTACCCAAAAGCTTCATGCAAGAGGACCTATGGGACTTGAAGCGCTGACTACGACAAAATATATTATATTCGGCAATGGACAGATCAGAAAATAATTGCAGATAGTGAGACAAAGAAAAGACAGAGTTATCTGTCTTTTTTTTGTCGTGTAGAAAATGCTGTTCTATACAATATAGACGTTCTTTGGGATGAGCAGCTCGTTGATTTGAAAAGGCCGATCTGCGAATCATCTGTACGACAGCGTAGTATTTGTACCGAGATTTTATGGCAAATCGAAGTGTGATTGATGATTGCTATTGAACAGGCGAGAGGTGAGAAAATTGGCATGTGTTAACTGCCATAAATGCATATCGACTTCATAAATGGATATTATTATAATCAATATAACAACAGTGAAGAGAAAGGGAAGGAGGAACAGGAGCTTGAAAATGCAGGAAAAATACAGACAGTTATTAGAGGCTCTGTTGGAATCCTCAAAAGAATTTTTGAATTCACAAGAACTTGGGGAGCTGGTTGGAATCAGTCAGCGGACAGTGATCCGGTATATGAAAGAATTAAAAGAACAGTCTTTAAAATATGGATTTTTGGTTCATACAGTAAAGGGAAGAGGATATCGGTTAGAGATTGTTGAAGAGGAAAAATTCAGGGATGTGCTGGCAGTTGAAGAAGATGCGGAAGTGACAAAGGTGCTTTATAAATTGTTTTTAGAGCCGACATGTAAGCTGGATGATCTTGCAGAGCTTTTGCACTATAGCAGATCAGGTATGTCTAAAATTATGGAAAGAGCAGAGAGGAAGCTGGAAAAAGAAGGTCTTAGGCTTTTAAATAAGCCATATGTCGGTTTTTTTGTAGGAGGCAGTGAGGTTTATATACGAAATTATTTATATAAATTGCTGCAGAAGCAGTCATTAGAAGAGACAGAGAAGATTTTTAGTGTTTCAAAAGAAATGTTGACGAAAGTGAGAAGTGAGATTGATGCGGAGCTTGCACAGAAATCAGTGTATAAAAGGAAAGAAAATGAACTATTCTTTTTGAAATATTTGTTGATACAAAGGCAGAGGATTGCGATAGGGAAAACGATTAAGACCGATTATTTCGCAAATATTAGTCAGACAGTTCATTTGAATCATGATATGGAAGTTGTCCGTGATATCCAAAACAGGCTTGGAACAGCAGCCTGTCCGAAATCTGATGCGGAAATAGAAAACATATATCTTGCCCTTGTTTACAGACAGGCTTTTTGGCAAAACGGGTATGTAGACAGTGTTAACGAAAAAAATCTTCAGTTTTATCAGGATCTGACAGAGAGAGCGTTTCAGAGAATTAAAAACGATTATAAAGTAGATTTGTTTCAGGATGATATTTTAGTAAACGGACTCGTGCTTCATTTGGCGTCTAATTTCAGCAGATATCTTTTGGGGATGGAGACAGAAAATCTGTTTTACAATGATGTTTTGGAAAGTTACCCTACGGCATATTACTATGCGATGGAAGTGGCGGAGGAGATTTCGGTATGGACAAAGCTTTCGTTAAGTAAATATGAGATCAGTTTTTTGGGAATGCATTTCGCATCCTATTTGGAGAGAAGCCTGAAATCTAAAAAATGGAAATGCGCGATTATCTGCGGAAGTGGAATCGGTTCGGCAAAATTGTTGGAAAGCAGACTGCACAATAAATATCCTCACCTCGAAGTGATAGGAATCTGTCTTTTAGAGGAGGCAGAAAAAGAAGCAGAAAATGTAGACTTTTTCATTACGACATTTCCGATAGAAGAGTCGGAAATTGCAGATAAACCGTGGGTGTGGCTGTCCCCTATGCTGGGTATTAAAGAACAGATTGCATTGGAACAACTTGTCGGAAATTTGGCGCACCACCAAAAATGGAGGTATGAGAGCGTACCGAAAATGTATTTGTATATCGACCGATATATGGAAAAAATGGAGTTATTGAATTACTTATGTGATCTGTGCAGAGAAAAAAGGTTTATTACGGAACAGGAAGCAGAAGGGATCGTGGGGCGTGAAAATCTGGTATCGACAGAAATTGTGGAGGGAATCGCAATGCCTCACGGCTTGATCGAAGGCAACAGTTTTCTTGTATTTGCGTTATTGAAAGAACCGATTATTTGGGGAAGAACATCAGTGAAATTAGTTGTTATGGGGTGTTTCCAACGAGGGGATGACCGTATGAAAGAAGAATTAGAATATATATTCCATCTCTTTTTGAACCTGGAAGATAAGAACAGATTATTGTCCTGTAAATCGGCGGAAGAGGTAGAACGCTATATGGAGGTGTATTATGGGAAATAGACTGAAACGGATGCTGACAAAAGAAATGGTGCGGTTGGATCCGCCTCTTTTATCTACGCCGGAAGAGGTAATCGAATATTGTGGAAATATTCTTGTCGAAAGTAAAAAAGCAGAAGCAGGATATGTAAAAGAAATGATAGATTCCTATCAAAGGCTCGGACCGTACATGGTAATGGCTCCGGGGTTAGCATTGCCGCATGCAAGACCAGGTGGAAATGTAAAAGAACCATGCATTAGTTTTGTGAAACTAAAAGAACCGGTTTGTTTTCATCATCCTTGTAATGACCCTGTTTGGGTTGTGTTTGCACTGGGGGGAGTATCAGACGATGGGCACATTGAACTTTTGCAGGATTTGAGTTCTTTGCTGGCAGGCGATCAGATGATTGAAAAACTGGCAGCTTTGAATACATATGAGGAACTGGAAAAATTGATGGAAAAGGAGGCGAGAAGATGAAGGTTGTAACAGTGTGCGGAATGGGATTTGGGACAAGTCTTATGTTGTTAATGTCGGTGAAAGAAATTGGAAGAAAGCAAGGCATTACGGTAGAAGGCGAGGCGACAGATCTAGGTTCTTATAAAGGGAAAAGCTGTGACTTGATCGTGGCGTCATCAGAGATTGCAAAACAGATCGAGGCAGATGTTCCGGTATTGGCAATTACGAATCTCTTAGATAAAGCAGAAATCGAAGAAAAGATCAGACCATATTTGAATGAGTAAGGAGGCGGTATATTATGGTGAATTTTTTTGTGAAATTTTTAAGTGAGCCTACAGTTGTATTGGGATTGGTAGCTATGATCGGTCTTATTGCGATGAAAAACAGACCATCAACCGTGATTCAAGGAACAATGAAAACAATGCTGGGCTTTCTGATTTTGAGCGCAGGATCAAGTTTGATTGCATCTGCATTGACACCGTTTAGTACAATGTTTAACGCGGCATTTGGAATGTCGGGCGTTGTTCCCGAAGATAATGCGTTAGTAGCGGCTGTTCAGACAGTGCTTGGATTTGAAACGCCTATGATTATGCTTTTATCTTTTGTGATTAATATTATCTTGGCGAGAATTACTCCGTTTAAGTATATTTTCCTGACAGGACATATGATGTTTTCATTTGCAGGAACGATGGCGATCGTGTTGGATCAGATGGGGATCAACGGATGGACGGCGGTTGCAATCGGTTCTGTTGTTCAGGGAATTTGTATGGTTGCATTTCCGGCAATCGCTCAGCCTTATACAAGAAAAATTTTAAAAACAGATGAGGTTGCATTTGGATTTTGGGGAAGTTCTCTGATTGTTTTTAGTGGATTTGTTGGAAAGTTAGTCGGAAAGAAAAATCGTGATGAAGAAACGGATACATGGGAAAAGGTAAA
>CAJLUP010000065.1 GCA_905209865.1 uncultured Lachnospiraceae bacterium | reverse complement strand
CGATTATTATTATTACACATAAATTAAATGAAGTTATGTCTATATCAGATCGGGTTGCCATTTTGAGAAAGGGAGAGTATATCGGAGTTGTTGAGACTGCCGATACAGATCCGGATCAGCTTACGGAAATGATGGTCGGACGTCCGATCAGCCTTGAAATCGAACGACCGGAAGTGAAAAGAGGAGGAAAACGTCTTCGTGTGATCGACCTTACCTGTCTGAGTGGAGAAGGAGTGAAAGCTTTAGACAATGTTTCTTTTGATGCTTATGCAGGCGAGATTCTTGGAATTGCGGGAATCGCAGGAAGTGGGCAGAAGGAATTGTGTGAGACGATCGCAGGTCTTTACCCGTCTGTCGGCGGATCTGTTCTTTATTCTGAATCGTCGGAAAAAGGTGCGGTAAAAGAACGTATTTTAGGGCTGAGTCCTGATGAAATTGCGAAAAAGGGAATTTCCATGGCGTTTGTTCCTGAAGATCGTCTCGGAATGGGACTTGTTGCCGGAATGGATATGACAGATAATGTGATGCTTAGAAGCTATAAGACAAACAAAGGGATTTTTGTAGATCGGAAAAGTCCGAAAGAGCTTGCAGAAAAACTGATCAAAGAGTTGGAGATCGTAACTCCGGGCGTGGAAACCCCGGTAGGAAGACTTTCGGGAGGAAATGTGCAGAAAGTCCTTTTGGGAAGAGAGATAGCATGCCAGCCTTCTGTTCTGATCGTTGCGTATCCGGTAAGGGGACTTGATATCAATGCGTCTTACAGGATTTATGATCTGTTGAACGAACAAAAGAAAAAAGGGGTTGCGGTTGTATTTATCGGTGAAGATCTAGATGTGCTTATGCAGCTTTCAGATCGCATTATGGTTATGTGCGGCGGAAAAGTAAGCGGTATTGTCGATCCGAGAAAAGTAACGAAAGAAGAGATCGGACTAATGATGATCCGTACAGAACAAGACACGGAAAAAGAGGAGGTGACAGAATGAGTTCCAATGTAACACATGCGAAAGAACCGTTGTTTCGAATGGTGAAAAGAGATGCAATTTCTCAAAAGCAGGCATGGACGATCCGCGCTGCTGCATTTCTTTTGTCTCTTATAACAGGTGCCGTTGTGATTATGATGCTCGGACATAATCCGTTTTCGGTATATATTTCTATGATAAAAGGTGCATGGGGAACGAAAACTGTCTCTTATGAAACGATAAAGATTGCAATTCCGCTGTTGATCACTGCAATCGGAATTTCTTTCGCATTTAAAATGAAATTCTGGAATATCGGAGCAGAAGGACAGATCTTGGTCGGAGCAGTTGCGGCAGGCGCATTTGGTCTTTTTACGGCACACATTTTTCCGAAGATCCCGCTTGTTATTCTCATGATGCTGGCATCGATTGTGGCTGGCGGTCTGTATGGTCTGCTTCCTGCTGTCTGTAAAGCAAAGTGGGGGACGAATGAAACGCTGTTTACTTTGATGCTGAATTATATTGCATTGGCATTTATTAAATATCTTATGAACGGTCCATGGAAAGCGCCGGGAAGCAGCTATCCGAAAATTGCGATGCTTGTTCCGGGAGCGCGTTTGACAAAAGTGTTCGGAGTGCACTGGGGTTGGATTTTGGCGCTTGTTCTTGTTGTTGTATCTTATATTTATTTTAATAAGACAAAGCAAGGATACGAGATTGCGGTTGTAGGAGAGAGTAATAATACTGCCAGATATGCGGGAATTAATGTAGGCAAGGTATTTAGAAGAACGATGTTTTTATCAGGAGCACTTTGCGGACTTGTGGGAATGCTTCAATTTGCAGGATCTGATTTTACGATTACAGAGGGAACAGCAGGCGGAGTTGGATTTACAGCGATCACGGTTGCATGGCTTGCGAAAATGAATCCTTTCGGAATGCTTGTCGTGTCTGTGTTTATCGCCATGCTTGAGCGTGGAGCGAATGCAATTCAGACACAGTTTAAAATTCCGGCATCGGCGGCAGATCTGCTCATCGGTATTATTTTATTCTTTATGCTTGGCTGTGAGTTCTTCATCACATATAAGTTGATCGGAAGAGGAAAGGAGGAACATCATGCTTAATACGTTGAACGGATTGTTTATTGCGGCAGTATTGGCTGGAACACCGCTTCTTTTAGGAGCGCTTGGCGAAATACTGACAGAAAAATCAGGAAACTTAAATCTTGGTGTTGAGGGAATGATGTTCATGGGGGCAATTACCGGACTTGCAGGATCATATTATTATGAGCAGGCGGTGATTGCTTCGGGCGGAAATCCGAACGGAGTGGTTTCTTCTGTAATCGCGCTGATCACTTCGTTTATGGCAGGCTCTCTGGGAGCTTTAATCTATAGCTTCCTGACGATCACACTTCGGGCAAATCAAAATGTAACCGGATTGACATTGACGATTTTCGGAACCGGTTTCGGAAATTTCTTTGGAGAGTATATCGGTCAGAAAGCCGGCGGTTATGTGGCGGTATCCGAGGTGACAAAGAAAGCGTTTTCGGGATTGGATATTCCGGTGCTCTCAGAAATTCCGGTATTGGGACCTCTTTTATTTAAATATAACTGGGTTGTTTATTTTGCGATCGCTGCAGCGATTGTTATGACTTGGTTTTTTAACCGTACAAGAGTCGGACTGAACCTTCGGGCTGTTGGGGAAGATCCGGCAACTGCGGATGCGGCAGGAATTAATACAACATTGTATAAGTATCTGGCGACAGTGATCGGCGGAGGAATCTGCGGGATCGGCGGGATGTATATGAGTATGGTTACAACTTCCGGTGTTTGGGTGCATAACTGTGTCAGCGGTTACGGATGGCTTGCGGTAGCCCTTGTTATTTTTGCTACATGGAGTCCGGCAAGAGGAATGCTTGTGGCGCTTGTGTTCGGCGGACTTACAATTATGCGTATGTATGTTAATATTCCGGGACTTCCGGCGCAGATCTATGATATGTTCCCATATATTGCGACGATACTTGTGCTTGTGATTACAAGTATGCGCAGAAGTAAAGAACATGCACAGCCAAAGAGCTGTGGATTGAACTATTTCCGAGAGGAAAGATAGTGAGAATTTTGAGAAAAATTTTCTTTATATGGCAAGATCAAGTTGCAGTCAGGAAAAGACTTTTGTCTGATCTTTGACTTGTTTGGGCGTTTTCCTTTTGCAGGAGGACGCCCTTTTTGTAATGGTGACGATTCAAAGTCCGGACTTGCCAGAGAGCTTGGCGACCGCTTGCAATCCCGGAATGTGCCTCTTGGAGCTTCCAGTGATTCTGGCTGTTCTTTCTTGCGCAAGGAAGTCTGTCATTGGATTGTGTGGGAGAGCAAAATATGGTATCCTGAATGAAAAATCAGCTGCATGCAGAGGGAAAACAGAGGAAAAACGGTTCGGATATGTTGCTTTAAAAAATAAAAATGTTGTTGACAATTTAAAATAAGTATAATACTATAATAACAGAAGCGAACAACTGTTCGATACTGAAAAATTCGATATAAAGAAGGAGACATTTTATTATGGCAGGAAATGATGAGAAGAAAAAAGCATTGGACGCAGCGATTGCGAAGCTTGAGAAAGATTTTGGAAAAGGCGCGGTGATGAAGCTTGGAGAATCAGGTGCTCATGTGGCTGTGGAAACGGTTCCTACAGGGTGCTTAAGCTTGGATATCGCACTTGGATTGGGCGGCGTTCCGAAAGGACGTGTGATTGAAGTTTATGGTCCTGAGTCCAGTGGTAAGACGACGGTTGCGCTTCATATGATTGCGGAAGTTCAGAAAAGGGGCGGTATTGCGGGATTTATTGATGCAGAACATGCGCTTGATCCAGTATATGCGAAGAATATAGGCGTTGATATAGATGAACTTTATATCTCACAGCCGGACAGCGGAGATCAGGCATTGGAGATAGCGGAGACGATGGCGCGTTCAGGAGCGATCGATATCATTGTAGTCGATTCTGTTGCGGCTCTTGTGCCGAGACAGGAGATTGAAGGCGATATGGGAGACAGTCATGTCGGACTGCAGGCAAGACTGATGTCTCAGGCGCTTCGAAAACTGACACCGGTAATCAGCAAGTCGAATTGTATTGTGATCTTTATCAATCAGCTTCGAGAAAAAGTCGGAGTGATGTTTGGAAATCCGGAGACGACAACCGGAGGAAGAGCGCTTAAATTTTACGCGTCTGTCCGTATGGATGTCAGAAAGACAGAGACTCTGAAGCAAAGCGGAGAGATGGTCGGAAACCATACTCGTATCAAGATTGTGAAAAATAAGATTGCACCGCCGTTTAAAGAAGCGGAATTTGATATTATGTTCGGAAAGGGAATTTCAAAAGAAGGAGATATCCTTGATTTGGCAACGAAACTTGATTTGGTGAAAAAGAGCGGAGCATGGTATGCATATGAAGGAGATAAGATCGGACAGGGCCGTGAAAATGCGAAGACCTATTTGTCGGCACATCCGGAAGTAATGGAAGAATTAGAAAAGAAAGTACGGGAACATTATCAGCTTGGAACTGTCCCTGAAGCGCAGACCGGAACAGAGCCGAAAGAATCGAAAAAAGAGAAGGTTCAAAAAGAAAAAAGCGATGACCTTGCATTAAAAGGTGATGGAAACGAATGATAGTTACTAAAATCGAGCCATGTACAAAAACGAAGTTTAAAATTTATCTTGACGAAACATTTGCTTTTGTCCTTTATAAAGGAGAAGTCTCACGTTTTTGCATTAAGATCGGGGAAGAACTTTCTCCTGAAACAGAGCAAAAAATACGACAAGAAGTGATATTGAAAAGAGCAAAACTTCGGGCGATGCATCTTTTGGAAGATATGGATCGAACAGAAGAAGCTTTGCGGGAAAAGCTTCGGCAAGGGCTGTATCCTCCTGACATAGTGGATCAGGCTGTTGAATATGTCAAATCGTTTGGGTATATTAATGATGCGCGGTATGCAGAAAATTTTGTGAGGAGCAAACAGGGCTCAAAGAGCAGAAAAGAGATTCGAATGGCTTTGATGCAAAAGGGGATTTCTTCAGAAATAGCGGAAAATGCATTGGAGATCTGTTACGAAGAAGAAGGAGAAGAGGCGGCTATTCGACGAATTTTAAGGAAAAAACATTTTGATCCAAATACGGTGGATGAGGCGGAAAAGCAGAAAATATATGGTTATTTCGGGCGGAAAGGATTTCGTTATGAAACCGTCCGTCAAGTGATACAAAATTGTAATGACGATGCTTGACATTGTTGTGAAAACAGTATAAAATTTAAGTGTTGTATTTAAGTAATATGTACAATGAAAATTTAATAAGGAGGTGCTCCTGTGCAAGTAGATTTAGTGATTGCTATTTTACTTGCCGCGGCACTCGCTTTGATAGTTGGGGTGGTTTCTCGTTTTATGACGATTTCCGGTCTGAAAAAGAATGCGGACAGCAAGATCGGAAATGCAGAGGCGAAAGCAAGAGAGATCATCGATGATGCTGTGAAGACTGCTGAAACAACGAAAAAGGAAGCTCTTTTGGAAGTAAAAGAAGAATCTATCAAGACGAAGAATGATCTTGAAAAGGAGACGAAAGAAAGAAGAGCGGAATTACAGCGCTATGAGAAAAGGGTGCTGGCAAAAGAAGAGGCAGTTGATAAGCGTTCCGATATGTTAGAACATCGGGAGTCGAAGCTTACGGCGAAAGAAGACCAGCTTCGTCAGCGGGAAGCCAAGGTAGAAGAGCTGAATCAGAAACGTGTGCAGGAACTGGAACGAATCTCAGGACTTACCTCCGAACAGGCAAAAGAATATCTGTTGAAAACTGTTGAAGAAGATGTTAAGCATGACACTGCAAAAATGGTCAGAGAATTGGAGACACAGGCGAAGGAAGAGGCAGACAAGAAAGCAAAAGAATATGTTGTCAATGCAATCCAGAGATGTGCAGCTGATCATGTTGCAGAAACAACAATTTCTGTAGTGCAGCTCCCAAGTGACGAGATGAAAGGACGTATTATCGGTCGTGAAGGCAGAAATATCCGTACACTTGAGACTTTGACCGGTGTGGAACTGATTATTGACGATACTCCGGAAGCAGTTGTGTTATCCGGATTTGATCCGATCCGCAGGGAAGTTGCAAGAATCGCGCTTGAACGTTTGATCGTAGATGGACGTATTCATCCGGCGAGAATTGAAGAGATGGTAGAAAAGGCGCAGAAAGAAGTCGAGACGATGATCAGAGAAGAAGGAGAAGCGGCAGCCTTAGAAGTAGGTGTGCCTGGAATCCATCCAGAGCTGATCCGGCTTCTCGGACGTATGAAGTTCAGAACAAGCTATGGACAGAATGCATTGAAACATTCGATAGAAGTAGCACAGTTATCAGGACTTCTTGCGGGTGAAATCGGTATAGATGTCAGAATGGCAAAACGTGCCGGACTCCTGCATGACATAGGAAAATCTATCGACCATGATGTAGAAGGGTCACATATTCAGATCGGTGTGGATCTTTGTAGAAAATATAAAGAATCTGCAACCGTAATCAACGCTGTGGAATCACATCACGGAGATGTTGAACCGCAGACATTGATCGCATGTGTAGTGCAGGCGGCCGATACAATCTCAGCGGCAAGACCAGGTGCAAGACGCGAGACGATCGAAACATACACCAACAGATTGAAACAGTTAGAAGAGATTACCAACCAGTTTAAAGGCGTGGATAAATCTTTTGCCATTCAGGCAGGTAGAGAGATTCGAGTTATGGTAGTTCCGGAGCAGGTATCTGATGATGATATGGTGCTTATGGCAAGGGATATTGCAAAACAGATTGAATTTGAACTTGAGTATCCTGGACAGATTAAAGTCAATGTAATCCGTGAGTCACGGGCGACAGATTATGCGAAATAGCAAAGAATCATAACAGCAGATGAAAGACCAGCCCTTGTCGAAAGACGAGGGCTTTCTTTTTTGCAATGACGACGAGACAAAGTCCGGGCTTGCCCGAGACCTTGGCGGTCGCTTACAATTCCGGAATGTGTCTTTTAGCACTTCCTGTGATTGAATAAATTGGCGGATCATTGTGCAAAAAGAGAAAGAAGAGAAAGAAGAGAAAGGAGAAAAAAGAGGATGAGCGAACAGATTAAACGAGTGAACAGGGAACTGAAATTCAAAGGGAAAATTATTGATTTTTATCAGGATACAATGGAGATTAACGGAGATCATACTGTTATATGGGATTTTATTAAACACAAAGGAGCTGCTGCGGTAGTCCCGGTGACAAAAGATGGGAAGATTCTTATGGTGCGTCAGTATCGGAATGCGTTGGAGCGATATACACTGGAAATACCCGCAGGGGCACTGGATGCTGAAGAAGAGCCGGGAATCGAATGTGCTGCAAGGGAATTAGAAGAGGAGACAGGATATAGAAGTGAAAAATTAGAATGGCTGATTACTCTTCGGACGACAGTTGCGTTTTGTAATGAAAAGATTGAGGTTTATGTTGCAAAAGATCTGATCCCTTCAAAACAGCATTTGGATGAAGATGAGTTTATTGATTTGAAAGCGTACTCTTTGGAAGAGTTAAAAGAAAAAATATTTACAGGGGAAATTGAAGATGCAAAAACTGTCGCATCACTGATGGCGTATGCAGTAAAATACGAAAGCTAGAGGCGGCACAGTATATGAATAATGAGAAAGTTCCGGCATATAATGAAATATCAATGAAAGCGTAAAGCACATACTAAGAAAGGTGAGATTTTGTGCGGATAGCAGGAGGAATGAAGAATAAGGATGAAGATATTTCATGCGAGAAAGCAGTTGGCGGCTTTGTTTATGCCGGGATTTTTGATTGGAATTGTTTATGTGAATTTTATTGCTGAGAAATATGTTGCGTCTCCGGATTTGTTCAGTGACTATTTCTTGGAACAGTTTCGAAATATCAAGATAGATGAAACGGAATATTTGTGGTATCTGATTAGAATACGCTTCGTCCCATTTTTTCTTCTTTCGGGTATGGCGCTTACAAAGCTGCGAAAAATAAGTGCCGGGATATTTCTTGGGTGGACAGGCGTATCGGCAGGAGTTCTTGTCTCGTTGGCGGCAACGAATATGGGAATGAAAGGATGTCTTTTGTGTCTTATCGGAGTTTGTCCCCAATTTCTTTTCTACATACCGGCTTATTTTGTGCTTTTGAAATATTGCTGTACATCAGGAGAAAGACTGTGGAACAGACAGAAAACGATTTTTGTGGGATTGATGATGAGTTTAGGGATTATTACAGAATTGTATGTAAATCCTATGCTAGTGAAATTGTTTTTAGGTTATATGTAGTTTCGTAAAGCTCTGCAGACGATGTGCAAAATGCATATCGTCTACAGATGAGAAGGTTCTTTGTAAAAGTGGATGGATAGAAGCAGAACCGCGATTCCAAACACGAGAAATTGACTTACAAGAAGTCCGATCAAGTACCCTTGTATTCCAAAATATGGAATTGCAAGAAAGACTCCGGCAATGCGGACAAGCAGACCGGCGGTATTGATCAAAAAAGTATAGAAGGTTTTTCCGAGTCCGTTGATGGCGCTTGTGAGGGCTGTATTTGTGTAGAGAAACGGACAGATCCATGAAAGGGTAAGAATAAAATCTCCGGCAGTTGAACTGTGGAATAGAATTGTTCCGAGAAATTTTCCGAAGATAAGAAAGAAAAGGCAGCATCCAAGACCTAAGATAAAACAGCTTCCTACAGATTGTTTCAGTAATTGAATGATGCGTTTCTTATTATCGGACGCCTGTGCTGCACTGACAGCAGGCATTAATACCGTTCCGATGGAGGAAGTGAGCGCCGAAGGGAACAGAATACATGGGAGCGCCATTCCAGTCAGTACGCCGTACAGGCGAAGCGCTTCGGATGAAGTCATGCCATAGATTTTTAAAAAAGTCGGAATAGAAGCGGCTTCGATACTTTGAAGTAAAGTGACTGCCGCCCGATTAGCGGTAAGAGGAACAGACAGACGGAACAACTTTCTGAAAGTACGGAAAATTGCGGGAGTGGAAGGAGTGTAATGAGGGCGGTTCTGTCTGTTGAGCATTTGTATCGAAAAAAGTGCGGCAGTAATTTCCCCTGCAGCAATTCCGGCGGCGGCAAGTTTTACAGAGGGAGCTCTTCCGGTGTTTTTTGTAAAGAAAAAGAGCAGTATGACAAAAAGAATTCTTGCAGATTGTTCAATAAGCTGCGACAAAGCTGGTAATTTTGTTTGTTGAAGACCGAAGCTGTATCCGCAGATACAACTGTGTATTGCGGCGAAGGGTAAAGCGTAGGAGATGATGAGAAGGAGGTTTTCGCATCTGGCATCTCCTAAAAAAGCGACTGCAATATAGGATGCGTTTTTTTGAAGAACATATAATTCAATCAGGGATAGAAAAATCGTGAAGCCGAGAGAAACTGCAAGGATGTTTCCGGCTTCTTTTTGTCGTTTGGAATCAGAAAAAGCAGAACAGGGAGTGCGGTCTGTGTCTGCCGACATTTTTTCCGCGACCATATGTGAAACAGCCGTCTGGATACCAAATGTACTGATAGAAAGACAGAGACCGTAGACAGGGAAAATAAGCTGGTATAATCCGACATTTTCTTCTCCGAAAGCGTGACTTAAGAAAATGCGAAAGAAGAATCCCATAATGCGTGTGATTAATCCGGCAACAGTTAGAACAGCGGCTTTGCGAAACAGCTTGTGAGAAGAAAAACGGTGGATCTTATTTGGATTGGGAAGCATAAAATCACCTCGAGCTGCCATGGCAGGCGATACTTGTTAAAAACATATGACAGAAGGAGTCTTGACAGAACCGTGGATGGGTGATATGCTACGAATGTAATTCCCAG
>CAJLUP010000064.1 GCA_905209865.1 uncultured Lachnospiraceae bacterium | reverse complement strand
CGCCCATTCTTATCATAGAAGATCTTATTTACAGACTTTTCTTCATAGTCTCGAATCTAATCCAAACGAATAGATTCCCCTCTTTATATCAATACCGATTTGCGGATAGAAACGAAGGGTTATTTCCATTCTCCGTCAAATACAACTTCCGCCGGACCGGTCATGTACACTGTATCTTTCTCTTTATCCCACTTGATCTGCAGATCTCCTCCAAGAAGTTTCACTGTAACTTCCTCTTCTGTCAGACCGTTTAACACACACGCCACAGCTACCGCGCAAGCCCCTGTTCCGCATGCCAGCGTTTCTCCTGAACCGCGCTCCCACACACGCATCTGCGCTGTATGCCGATCGATGATATTCACAAATTCCGTATTCACTCTCTTTGGAAATCTTTCGTGATTTTCAAACTTCACCCCGATTTCTTCAAGAGGAAATTCCGAAACATCTTGATCGATGAACACAACTGCATGAGGATTTCCCATGGAGACACACGTCATTCTGTATTCCTGCCCGTCTATATCGATCGGTTCATCCACTACCGTTTCTCTCTGTGAAACGACTGGAATTTGTTCTGGACTGAAGATCGGTTTTCCCATATCTACTTTAACAAGGACAACTTTTCCGTCCTCTACGGTCAGATCAAGATATTTGATCCCCGCCAATGTCTCTATGGAAATGCTTGTCTTATCCGTCAATCCGTAGTCATATACATATTTTGCCACGCAGCGGATCCCGTTCCCACACATTTCTCCGCGGGAACCGTCCGCATTATACATTTCCATCTCAAAATCAGCTTTGTCAGACGGGTTAATCATAATAAGTCCGTCTGAACCGACTCCAAAATGACGATCACTGATCTTTTTCGCCAATTCCGATGGATTTTCAATCTTTTCTTTCAAGCAGTTCACATAAACATAGTCGTTTCCTATGCCTTGCATCTTTGTAAATTTCATTCAATTTTCTCCTTTTGCTCTCACATTTTTGCCTGTATGATCTCGCCGGCATACAGTTCCCTTTATCTGCTTTGATTTTCCTTCAGATCTTTTTTCATTCTTAATTAAAATAAACAAGTTCTTCGATTGGTTCTGCCAATTCTATATTTTCGGCTTCCAAAACCGGGCCTTCGCCCCGATAAACGGATACATTGGCAAAACGAACTTTCGCCCGCACCTTTACCCATTGCCCGGGCTTTAATTTCGGGGCATAAGCGCTTCTGCAAACATATCCCAAAAACGTAGTGTCATCGGCACAGCATGTCATTGCCATCCTTCCCGGGAGGAATACTTTCGACGGAAATCCAGCAGGTTTCAACACTTTTGCTGTAAATTCTACGACTTTTCCACGGTAACGGTCTGGGTTTTCCATCATATCCACATACCATATCCCATAATCTTCCCGCAAGATCTCAATGACAGGCGCATTCAGATCGTATGGTACGGCATCCTCAAAAATATTTTCTACTTCTCCTTGTTCATCTTCAAAGATAACCTCTGCCTGCGGACTGACTACCTTCACACTTCTTCTGTAACCTGCCAGAGGCTTAATATCTTCACATCGATTAAAAAGGACCATTTCCGCTCCTCTTACCATCTCAACAAAAAGCGGTTTTAAGTTTGTCAAATACATCTGAAACGTACTGGCATCTACCGTTGTGATCTTCTGCTCGATTCCCCAGCCTTTGGGAAGCTTCATCTTCTCAAAATCGCTCACCTTCCACATTCCGTTATATTCAACGACCACTCTCTGAGGCTCATGTTTTTGGTCTAATTTTTCCAAATATTCTTCTGTCAGCTCTTCCTGATCTTCGATTCGCTCGATCACAACACCATATTTGAGCATTTCCATCGGATTATATTCATCTTCGCCTTCCTCACACAGAATAAGCAGCGTTTTCCCGTCAATCTGAAAATAATCCTGTTCTAACGTAAATTTTAAAAATCCGGTCTTTCCACTGTCTAAAAAACCGGTCATCAAATAAACCATTACATCCGGCTCATTCATATTTTCGTTTCTGCCTCCTTCTTTCTATCGCTTTGCTTTAACGCTTTTTTGAAATTTTTTTCTTCCTTTTAAAGACCGAACAGGCTTTCTAATTTTTCTTCCTGTATTTTTGCCCCGATCACGCAAATACGTCCGGTATATTCCGGCGCTCCGATGCGGACCTCATGCTCTCCCGGAACCATATCAAAGTAGATCCACTCTCCGTCTTCTCCTTTGACCATACCTTTCGCCCGAAGGATCTCGCCATATTCCTCTCCATTTTCGAGCATAGTCAATATTTCCTCAATCCGATCCTTTGAATACACATGAATCGTCTCCCGTCCCCAGCTTGTAAACACTTCATCAGCGTGATGATGGTGATGTCCCGCATGGTCATGACCGCAGCCGCAATCATGATGATGCTCATGATCGTGATGATGTTCGTGGGCGTCGTGCTCATGATCGTGGTGATGTTCGTGGGCGTCATGCTCATGATCGTGGTGATGTTCGTGGACATCGTGCTCATGATCGTGGTGATGTTCGTGACCGCAATGTTCTCCATGCTCATGGTGATGCCCGCATTCAGGGCAGATAAGTTCTGACAACAGTTCCTCTTCCATTGATTTTCCCGATTCCATAGTTTCTAAAATTTTGCTTCCCGCAAGCTGATCGATCGGAGTTGTAATAAAAGGCGCATTCGGATTTAATTCCCTTAAAAGAGCAATGCCTTCTTCTATCTTCTCCGGCTTCGCTTTATCTGTACGGCTCAGAATAACAGTTCCCGCATACTCAATCTGATTACTGAAAAATTCTCCGAAATTCTTTTTGTAAATCCTGCATTTTGTCACATCTACAACTGTCGTAAAACTGTTTAACTGCGCATCGATCTCATTTTGTACGTCCCGAACCGCTTTGATAACATCTGACAATTTTCCGACTCCCGAAGGCTCGATCAAAATACGATCCGGATGATACGTGTCTACAACTTCCCGCAGAGATTTCCCAAAATCTCCGACAAGGGAACAGCAGATACAACCTGAATTCATTTCCCTGATCTCGATTCCCGATTCTTTGAGAAATCCGCCGTCAATTCCGATCTCACCAAACTCATTTTCAATCAGAACAACCTGTTCTCCGGCAAATGCCTCGAAAAGCAGTTTCTTGATCAATGTCGTTTTCCCTGCTCCCAAAAATCCTGAAATAATATCAATCTTTGTCATATAAATAACCTCCTGTCTGTTCCACTATTTTCTATAAAAATTTATTTGCTCTTTTAATCCATATCCAGCTCAACAGGACAATGATCCGATCCCATAACATCTGTCAGGATCTTCGCATCTTTCAATCGATTCTTCAAGCTGTCCGAAACGCAGAAATAGTCAATCCGCCATCCGGTATTTTTCGCACGGGCGCTGAAGCGATAAGACCACCAGGAATAAACTCCTTCCTGATCCGGATAAAAATATCGGAACGTATCAATAAATCCCGCATCAAGAAGTTCGGTAAATTTTCCTCTTTCCTCATCTGTAAATCCGGCATTTTTACGGTTTGTTTTCGGATTTTTCAAATCAATTTCTTTATGAGCCACATTCATATCGCCTGTGACGATAACCGGTTTTTTCTCCTCCAGAGTTTTTAAATATTTACGGAAATCATCTTCCCACCGCATCCGATAATCCAGTCTTGCCAGCTCATTTTGTGAATTCGGCGTATATACCGTAACAAAATAAAACTCTTCAAATTCACATGTAATGACGCGGCCTTCCTGATCATGTTCCTCGATCCCGATTCCGTAAGTTACGGACAGCGGCTCTTTTTTCGTAAATACCGCAGTGCCTGAATACCCTTTCCTCACTGCATAATTCCAATATTGATAATATCCGGGAAGATCAAGTTCCAACTGCCCTTCCTGCATCTTTGATTCCTGTATACAGAAGATATCCGCATCTGCTTCATGAAAAAAGTCCAAAAATCCTTTCTGCACACATGCCCGAATACCATTCACATTCCACGAAATAAACTTCATATTTATCCTCCTCTCGTAAAATATCGAGAACTTCTATACTTTCCTAAAGTATTTTGCTCAAACAATCTCATAATAACACACTCTGTTTCTGCGGGAAACTGCTTGTCTAAAACTTTCATTTGATTATAACACGCTTTTATTCATATATCAGCCGTTTATTCTTCTGTTTTTTAATTCATACATCTTTTCCGTTCCGCCTCGTTTCGTGAATCTTCTGCATTCGAATTGATGATCCGATGTAACAGCTGTCCCTAAATCACCGGAAGCGCCAAAAGGCACATTTGGGAATTGTAAGCGATCGCCAAAATTCCGGGCAAACCCGGACTTTGGCTCGTCTCCATTGCAAAAAAGCAGCCATAAGCCATGACTGCTTTCTTTCTATTCATAATTATCTGTAATATCCATTCCTTTTCTGTTCAAAATTCTTCCTATCAGAAGATGTCTGCCATTTGTACTATCCGAAGTACAGGTAGATAATGTGATAAATCTTTCTTTCGATTGAAAGGAAAGTTCTCTGTAATTGATTGCGTTTTTCCTGATATAATCCAAATAATCCTGCATATTGTCTTGGTTCAGCGCAGGATCAAACACCGTCGCATCGTATGCATCCGCATGAAGAAAAGCAAAAAATTCTACATCATGCCATGCATTCTCATAATATAAAGAACCTTCCAAATGCTTTTCAAAATAAGTCGCTTCTTCATAATATTGTATCTCTCCGAACATAACGCCTTTTGCCATATGATGCCCATAAACAATATGATTAAAATCCGAAAAATCTTTCTTGTTTCGACAATCAAGAAAAATACTTCCAGATAAAGAAAAGTTCCCCCATATATCCATATTGACGTACTTCGAGTTATTCTCTGCCTGCACGAACGGATAATCAATATTCGTATCTTTTATCGTAAGCCATCCTAATATTTCAGGATTATGTTTTTTAAGTTCTTCAAACGACAAATCCGTTTTTTCGGTTGGGCGGTACGTTTCATAAAGCGAAGCATCCGCCTGTTGATTGATGTGCTGCGAGTCCCACAAAACATATATTCCATAACAAAGGATCGGCAGAAAGCACAATACAATCAACAAGTTGACCGCTTTATCCGCTGTCCGAATGATTTTCTTCCAATTAAACACTGTTTTTTAACACTATTTGTCAGACGTTCTGCGTCTTTTTATAACAGACAGCGTGACAAATGCAACAACAGCAGCGCCGATCATAAGAATAAACGGAAGATTATTCATGATAATACCTGTGATCGGAACTTCATTGTATCTGTTTTCAAATTCAACCTTATTTTCTTTTTCGCCTATATAATTTCCATTGGCGGAAGTAACCAGGTCTTTATCATCCGTTCCGTTAATAACCATTCCCTGTGTTCCGTTGTCCGTAACCTTTACATATGCCACATATCCGTCTGTTACCCCTTTTTCCGTTACTTTGTATTTCGTACCTGCCGGAAGATCTGTAAAAGTCAGTCTATCGCCGTCTGCTAATTGGAATTCAGCTTTTCCGTTTGTACAGGAGAGCTGCTCTGTTGTATTTCCTTTTCTTGTAATTGTACCTGTAAAATCAGTCAAAGTACCTTCTGTCGCTGATTTTTCAAAAGTAATTGTAAAATCAAATTTTTTCGTCTTATCTGCCAGTTCTCCGGTTGTCTTTTTTTCAATAATAAGGGAAGCATTTTTACGATATGTATTCGTAAATAAAATTTGATCAACTTTATTTTCACCTGTTCCGTTGTTTGTTCCTTTTTCTGCCGTTATGTTTTTCACATACAAACCACCGTCTTGTTTATTCGCAACTTGTGCCCGCAATGTATATTTATCTGCAGAATAAGTAACTCCCTCCGCATTTTCTTTGTTTTCCGTCACTGTATAAACATATTCTCCGGCATGCGGAAATGCGCCGAATGTAATTGCAGATTCTTTAGAGAGGATGTATTTTCCATTGTCTGCATTTCCTTTCGCATCAGCGCTGCTATATTGAATCGGCTGGATTGCAGCATCCGGAGCATCCGGCGTTACCTTGGCTGCGGCAAAATTAAAAGTTACACTTGGAATAGAAAGACCTTCCGCCATCTCAAAATCTTTTGTAACAGAAACCACAGCAGGTGCATTCTCTGTTCCTGTTCCAACATTCGGAATCGCTTTGGGATCTTGTGCAAAAGCGGTAATGTTCATCCCCACGATCATTGTTCCTGCTGCTAATAACGCTCCGAGTCTTTTTTTGTTTATCATTCTTTTTTCCTCTTTTCTTTCTTTTTATATATCATCTGCCAAAAGCAGTTATGATTAAAATCCCCTGTGACGAAGCAGGGTAATTACCGTACCTTTGATTTCTTCTTTTTTAACAGTTCCATATATCCTGCTGTCTTTCGCATCGGTACGATGATCTCCCAATACAAAATATTCATCTTTTCCTACTGTAAGAGGAAAAGAAATCCCTTCTGTATATGGAAGTGTTTCCATATAAATTCCTGTTTCCTGCTGCAGATATCCATTGATTTTTAATCCCTCTGCCGTAATATCTACGCTGTCGCCGCATCCCGCGATAATCCTGCGCGCCTCTGTTTCTCCGTTTTTTTCTACAATGACAATGTCCGACGGTTTGAATTCTTTTTGCAGTCGGTAATAAACAGCCAGGTCTCCGTCTTTCACAGCCGGAGCCATCATATTGTCACTGCAGCGGTAAATGCCGAACACAAAGAAAAACATTATTGCAAGCAGCATCACAAAAATAACGATTTTCAAAAATAAAAATAATAGTTCTTCTTTTATTGATTTTTTCTGCTCTGTCATTTTGTCAATCCTTTATGCCGACGAAAAAAACATACTGACAACGGAAGCAGCATTGCAACTATAGAAACTGCAATCCATGTACCGATCCCGCGTCTGTTTATATCACCGGTTCCTGTATTCGGCACAAATCCTTTCTTATTTACTACTTCAACGACAAAATCGTCATTTAATATTCCTTCTGCACTTTCTGTATTCTGATTATAAGTTGTCGTATAATGATCTTGATTCGCTTCTTTTTCCGTTATTTTATAAATTGCTTTAGGCGGAAGATTCTGAAGCAGGATCTGCTGTCCGTGTGATAAAGATATTTCTGCCGTACCGTCCACAAATGTTATCGTTCCATCCTCAGGTTTTGTTGTTTCCTGTTCAAAACCATTTTTCACACCGCCCATGTACTCATAGTCTCCGTTTACCGGATTACCGTCCTTATCTTTAAGGTGTATAACAAATGTAAATTTTCTTGTCTTGTCTCCTGTTTCACCTGTTACGATTTTATACAACAACAAATCAGGACGTTTTGTATTTGTAAATGTAACTTCTGTTATATCATCTTTAACGATTTCGCCTTTATTATTGGTCGTGCCGACTTGATATTTTTTTGTCTCCAGCTCAGTTACTTCATACATAGCGCCTTCAGGAAGATTGTCTGCTGTTTTCGTTTCGTTATCTCTCAAACTAAATCTCGCAGCTCCATCATGAAATTCCAAATCCCCGTAAAGCCCGTTAATGCTCGTATGGTATGGCAGCCTGAGTTCAAACTCAAACTCTTCCTGACAATTTTCTTCTCCGACAACATGCTTCGTAACAGACAGCCCACCTACTTTATTTACTCCGACCGGAACATTTGCAGATAATTCTTTTGTACGAATAACAGCGCCGATCATATGCTGGAATTTCTTCCCTTTTACCTCTATATCCGGAGTAGGGGAATACTGTTTAAATTCTTTCAGCCAAATAAATTGTGCACGAATCCCAAAAGTGTCTTCTGTTTTCGGTTCATGATCGGAAACCAGCTCATATTCTTCATTCCCATATACATAAGACAAATTATCACATAAAGCAGTCATCCCTTTCGGCAGCTCTAAATGATAAATCCCATGATACTCCGGCGGTTCGATCACCTGCAGACTCCCGCTATGCCAAAGACCATCCTTGGGATTATATCGGAATTTTAAACTCCCCGACAGATGAATATCTCCCAATGAAGGCTCATAATTTAACAGCTCGCCTTTTTCCGAATATGCATATAAGATCTGTCCTAATTGCGTATCGTTCAGATTACTTATGTCATTGTCAGGAATATTATAGGAGTGCAGTAATCTCCAGACTGCTTTCTGAGTCGCATTGTATGCCTGTTCCTCTGTCACAAAATAAGATCCCGGATAAAAATATGAGAAAATCTGTAATGGCGTATCCTTCTGCGTTGCATTCACGACACATAAGGAAGCTTTATAAAACGGCATTGCAGTAATTTTAGAATACGTCAGTCCGGTATCCGTCTGTCCGTTCGGATAAAGTTTGCCGACTTCCCCAACAAAAGCAGATAATTCCTTTAAATGTTCTTCATCCTTCGCCACCCAGTCTTGATAAGTAAACGCATGATGTCCCAAATATGGAAATGCCTTTTGAAGTTCCGGCGGAACAATCAGCATTTCATTAAATTCCGTTTCTGTAGGAATATATAATTCTGAATTTTCTACAATCTTATATAATCTCTCTCCATTATGCGGATAGCCTGCATAGAGCAGTTTCGACAACCGGCGCATGCATTCATCATAATCCTGCTGAGAAGCAAAATCTTCCGGTGTCAAATACCCTTCGGTATAATTCGGTACTTGCACATTGCCCATCTCACTCGTATGATGGGGCCAATGAAGCTTATTATTCATGCAAAAGAGCATAATTTTTTCACCGGGATATCGGGGATCTATAATATAATGCGTTCCTTTTTCATAAATAATAGAAAGTCCGTTTGTCTCTAATAACGGTGTATTTAAAGCCTGATCCAAAAACCCTTCTTCTGTTTCTAAAACATCAGTTTCATCCTCTTGATTCGTTTCTCCTGTATCCGACGGTGTCGTTTTGTCATCCCGATCATTTTCTTCTCTATCCAATGTCGCCGTTTTGTCATCTTGATCATTTTTTTCCAGCTCTGGCATCGCCGTTTCATCCTCTCGATCAGTTTCTTCGGTATCAGAACTTATATCTTCAACAGTAACCTGCGGATCTTCTCCGGGCGGACTTGTCACAGAATCTTTCTTCTGCAAGTCTGTCTTCTGATTTTCCTGCGCTGATAACGGCTCTGTCTCCCGGAAAGCATTGCTTTCTGCATGGACATTGAAAACACCGGCAGACAGCATCATCGCAAGAATCAAAAGAAACACCAACATAGTTTTTTTATGTTGTTTTAATCTCATAGTCTTCTATCCTTTTCCGATTCTTTCAAATCATTTCTCCTAGCTGCTCCTTCCCCATCACCTTCTAACTCATTTCTTCCCTTCTTTCTTTTTCGACATACCTTTCAAAACAAATCATTCCACATTCTATACCCACTTACCAAAAATTTCATCTCAAATTCTGCTTTATATTTTTTCATTTTCTGATACTTTTTTATATAATTGTTGATTTTCACATTTGCATATACTATCATCTAAGAAAAGCCGGATAATCGGAGGTATGCAGTTATGCTTGATAAATTTTTAGAAAATAATATACAGAAAAAGTTTCAAATTTTCTCTATCCTTTATGTAAGTCATTCCGTTTTAATTAAAGATTTATCCAAAGAGACTAAGACCAGTCCGGCAAGCATAGCATCGTTAATCACCGAACTCAATTTTGATCTGCAGGGACTTGCTGAAATTTCAAAAAATTCTACAACTCTCAGGATTGAAGTTTATGATGAGACTGCATTTTTCGATATCTTTCACGCCATTTATAAAAACTCCGATGTATTAAAATGTCTATGTTATATGATAACGAATGACTCTCACGAATCTTTTGCCGAGTTTTCAGAAGAACATTATCTCACTCGTCCAAGCGCTTATCGCATCAGGCAAAATTGCGTGAATTATCTCCATGAGATCGGACTTGGCGTCAATAAAAACAAAGTGACAGGAAATGAATATCGCATTCGCTTTTTAATCGCTCTTTTACATTACAGATATGGGGTTGACTGTTGTAATATTGATGACCATTCTATCCAAATGGCAAGAGAGTTTGTTGCCGCTACAAACGACAAAATAAGCGTGCCGTTTCTCGAACGCACTTCCGCTGAATACGGATATTCCGAATATTTGCTTGTTCTGGCATGGAAAAGAAAAGATTATCCTCTTACTTTTGAGAAATCAGAAGAATTAGAAAAACTAAAACAGTTATTTATTTATGATGAAATTAGTTGATTGTCTTGAAAAATGCTTGATT
>CAJLUP010000063.1 GCA_905209865.1 uncultured Lachnospiraceae bacterium | reverse complement strand
TAAAGACACTCGTTGAAACAAAATTTACGGGTGGGGGAAAACCGCTGGATGAGGATGGAAATGTGATCGGAGAATAATATAAAAGTATTTATTGAACCTAAGTTGACAGATTTAGGTTATCCATTGGATGAAAAGGAAGAAGATGACAAATCATGAAGAAGCATTTATTAGGAGTAATTCTATTTTTCTGTGTTGTTTTAGCTACGATAATTTTTGCTTTAGATCGCATGGGTATTATATCCGAAGGAGTGGCGCTTTTTATTAATGTATCACTTATGGCATTGTATTGGTGTATTGCAAGCATCCTAAACAAGGACAAAAAATAGTAATTAGGGGGAAGAGCGTTATGAAAACAAGACGTTTTACATCGTTTGTAATCGTATTAATCTTGTGCCTTGGAATGATCGGATGCGGAAAGGAAAAGAAAACTACCGCATCGGATAAGTTTCAATCTGATTACATGGAAGTAGACGGTATTTTGACGAAAACGGAGAAGGGGAGTTTTTCGGTACATGCCGGATTGATGTATTTTACGGATTATGAGACACAGACAAGTATACCGATATGCGGAAAGCCGAACTGCCGCCATTTATCAGTATATGAAGATGAAAAGACGACATGCAATGCAGTTTGTTCTTCTTCGTATATGTTTCCGTATAAAGAGAAACTATATCGGATCGAGAGTGTAGATAATCGAGAAGGTAAGTTGATCGCTTCACATATGGATGGGAGTAATCCGAAAACAGTCGGTACGTTTTCTTCGGGAGATATGTTAGAATCGGTAGTGATTTTAAATGAGAATATGTACTATACCTACTGTGAATTACAAAATGAAATCATGGCGGAACAGGAAGAAGGACAGGCACAAAGCGGACAGGCAATGGGATTTAATTGTTCGTTGAATCGTCTGAATCTTGATACGTTGGAGCAGACGGAAATTGTAAAGCTGGAAAATGTAAGCCATATTCTTATGCTTGGAGGAACGAAAGAGTATCAAGTGTGTGCTGTAGTGAAAGATGACGGAGTACAATATAACTTATTTGATTATAAGAGCGGAACATTGACTGAAATCTCGTTGAATACCGTTGATTATCAGCGTGTTGAAGTGACGCAGGATGGGAAGGTTTTCTATTATATCGGTGATGAAGGAAAGTCTCTCTATTGCTATCATATTGATTCAAAGGAAAATGAAAAAATTGTTCAGGCGGAAGAAGTTGGCGCTGAAAAAGTCACTGTAGAAGGCGTAAGTGATGAAGGCATTTTGTTTCGGACATTTCCGGAAAATGAATTATATGTAAAAAATGAGGAAGGGATCAGTAATCTGGAACTGTCAGACCGACTTTTGACAGATCAGGCGTGGCTTAGTGGAATTAACGATATAACGAAAGACGGAGTTTATTTTACATATCAGGAAAAATATATCGGCGAAAAAGAAATTGAGGGAGATCTTCTCATGTACGACGCCTATATTGAGAAAGAAGATCTGTTTGGGAAAACAGGTGAGATGAAAGTGATTTATACGCCGAGAGTTTCTTCGGCGGGGAATATTGTAACTGAAGAGTAAGAGAAACAAAATAACCTTGCCGGAGGGGAGGGATCGGATGAAATCTGTAATGTATGAATGGAAAAAGTTTCGTGCATTTCGCTATTTTTGGTTTTTGTGCGCGGTGTTTTTTCTTTTTAATATTTGGACGCTGTCTGAAAAAATGAAGATGGAGATGTACGATGCAGGAGCGGTGAAACAGATTTATGCAGATCTGAAGGCTCAGCCGGAAGAAAAGCGTAAAGAGTGGATCGAGAAGCTTCCGGAAAAGAAAGTTCCTGTTTATACGGGGAATGAATATGCAGAAGAGATGTTGTACAACAAAATCTTTCAGGAGTACAGACAGGTCAACCGATACGACAAATATCTCGAGGAGATCAAGGAAAAAAGCGCGAGTATGTCCAGCGCTATTTTCTCGAATGAAGGAACGTTTGCTTATCGGAATGCACAGATTACCCCGGATGCGTATGAGAAACTGAAAGGACTGAAACTAAAGAGTGATGTATCGGACGGAGTAATCTTTGCCACAGAAGCAGAATTTACAGATCTTTGCATCGTTTTTATGCTTGTAGTGACAGTGTATTTTCTTGTGTTGGATGAAAAGAAAAATAAACTGTATCCTTTGCTGAGATCCTGTTATCGCGGAAGAGGCTCTGTGATCGGGGCAAAGCTGACAGTGGCGGCTTGTGTGACGGCGCTGCTCGTTCTTCTTTTTTATGGTGTCGATTATCTTTATGCGTGGCAGAAATATGGCTTTGGTGACCTCTCTCGTCCGATCCAGTCGGTAACTACGATGTATGAAAGTCCGTATATGATGTCTGTAGGAATGTTTTTATTCTTATATCTGATCGTCAAGATGGCAGTCTGCTATGTGATCATATTAGGAATGATATGGATTGCTCAAAAATCAGAGACACCGTCCGGCGCAATGATCGGAATCGGAGCGGTTGGAATTGCAGAATATATGCTGTCTGTATTTCTTCCGTCAGTGTCTTATGCGGACGTGTTCAAATACGTTAATCCGGCAGAATATATGAAAGTGTATCCGCTGTTTTCTAAATACCATAATTTAGACTTTTTTGACAATCCGGTCAATGCGATGACTGTATTTCGGATTGTTCTTCCGGTAGTACTTGTTCTTTTTGTTTTGGGAAATGTGCGGAGGTTTTTCCGATGTGCCAAAACAAAGAGAAGATGGAGAAGGGAGAGAAAAAACAGCAGCCGGATCGGTTTTATTTCGGATAAATTATATTTTTACGAAAGTGTGAAATGTCTTTTGTCAAACCGTACGATATGGGTATGTATCGCGGTCATGTACGGCGCTGTTCTTGTCGGGAATTCTATTCCGACATACAGGGATATCAAGGAAGAATACTATAAGTTTTATATGACCGATCAGCAGGGAAAGATGACAGAAGAAAAAGTGGAATACTTCAATGAGGAACGCAAACGATTTGAAGAGATCTATTCTATGACTCCGGAAAATTCAGATTTGACTGCCGTTGAGATTCTTCAGAAGAAGGAAGAAAACAAGTATGCTCACGAAGGATTTTCCGAGGCGTACAGTCAGGTGATGTACATTATGTCAAATAATCAGGCGAAGGGAGTCAATGAACAGGAGTTGGTTTATGAAAAAGGCTATCAGCTTTTGTTCGGAGATCAGGCGGTGAAGGAACGTCTGATCGGGATTCTTTTATGTGTGATCGCTGCGGTGTACAGCGCATCCGGCGTTCTCGGAACGGAATATGATCTGAAAGTTATGAACCTGCTTCGCAGTACGAAGCGGGGGCGGAAAGAATTATTTTTAAAAAAGCTTGGCGTGTCATTCGGAATTACAGCGGTGATCTTTGTTTTAGTCAAGATTCCGGCGATATTAAAAGTTGTCGGGGAGTATCCGCTGGAATGTTGGGGCGCAAAGGTGCGTTCGATGATGTTTGCGGGACAGTCGGTTATAAATTGTTCGATCTTCGGATACGTTTTGATGCTGATGATTATGCAGCTTGTGACATTGTTTGTCATTGTATTTAGTACGATGGCATTGTCCGTCGTTTTGAAAGACTCTACGATGACGATGATACTTTCGCTTCTTTTGTTCGGCGGTCCGCTGCTCGTTGAATGGGGCGGAGTTCCGATCGTACATTATCTTAGTCTGAACAGTCTTTTGGACGGGCATCAGATTTTACAAGGGAACTGGCTTGTACTTATTTCAGAAATCGTGATCTTTTGGGGAGCGCTTTCATTTGCGGCAGGATATGTTTTATATCGTGCTTATGAGAATAGGAGGTAGCGGGGATGGAAATTAAGATTCGGGAATTATGTAAAAGCTATGGGAAGAAAAAAGCCCTGCAAAATTTTGACGCGACGTTTGAAAACGGAATTTACGGCATACTCGGACCAAACGGGGCAGGGAAGAGTACGCTGATGAATATATTGACAGATAACCTTCTGCGGGATTCGGGGAGAATTTTGTGCAACGGAAAAGATATTTTGAAATGGGGCGCGGCTTACAGAAAATCACTCGGATATATGCCTCAGCAGCAACAGTTGTACGAAACGTTTACAGTGACTGAATTTCTCGCTTATATGGGAACGCTGAAAGGAATGAAGAAAAAGGAAATCCGCGCTCGGATGGAGCTTTTATTTCCTTTGTTAAATCTTGACAAGGTGAAACGTAAAAAGATCAAGGAACTGTCAGGAGGAATGAAACAAAGAGTGCTTCTTTTGCAGGCGCTTTTAAACGATCCGAAGATTTTGATCCTTGATGAGCCGACGGCAGGATTAGACCCGAAAGAACGTATTCGTATCCGTAATCTTATTTCAGACTTGAGTCAGGATCGGATCGTGCTGATCGCGACTCATGTCGTGTCGGATATCGAGTTCATTTCCAAAGAAATTCTGCTGATGAAAAACGGACGGCTTATTGATAAGGCAAGTCCCGAACAATTACAGGCAAAGATTCAGGGGAAAGTGTTTGAAATGTGTATCGGGCAGCAGGAGCTGGAAGAAGTGAAAGAAAAGTTTGAAATAAGTAATCTGTTCCGAAAAGACGGACAAATTATCGTTCGCGTAGTGACACAGAAGCGTCCGGAAGAGTATGATGAGATCAGAGAGGTTGCTCCGACGCTGGAGGACGTTTACTTGTATGAATTTGAGGTGAAGGGAGCTATGCACAAATAATGCTGTTAGAAAATTGTTCTTCTTATTGGTATAAAAACGTCATAGAGAGTAATGGAGATTGTCTGTGCGATGATGCTTGAAAAATAAGGCTGTACAAGTTATAATGAATACCATTGAGAATAAAAAATGTGAGGAGCATAAAAATGGTTGAAAAGACAATGGATAAAATCGTGGCGCTTGCAAAATCAAGAGGATTCGTGTATCCGGGATCAGAGATTTACGGCGGTCTGGCGAATACATGGGATTACGGTAATCTCGGTGTAGAGCTGAAAAACAATGTAAAAAAAGCATGGTGGAAAAAGTTCGTTCAGGAGAACCCGTACAATGTCGGTGTTGACTGTGCAATCCTTATGAACCCGCAGACATGGGTAGCTTCCGGTCACCTCGGAGGTTTCAGCGATCCGCTTATGGATTGTAAAGAATGTCATGAGCGTTTTCGCGCGGACAAATTGATCGAAGATTTCTGCGAAGAAAAAGGAATTGAGCTGGAAGGTTCTGTGGACGGATGGTCACAGGAGCAGATGACAGCGTTTATCGAAGAGCATCAGATTCCGTGTCCGACATGCGGAAAGCATAATTTTACAGATATCCGTCAGTTCAACCTGATGTTCAAAACATTCCAGGGTGTTACAGAAGACGCGAAGAATACTGTTTATCTCAGACCGGAGACGGCTCAGGGAATTTTTGTAAACTTTAAAAACGTACAGCGTACATCAAGAAAGAAACTTCCGTTTGGTATCGCTCAGATCGGAAAATCTTTCAGAAACGAGATCACACCGGGTAACTTTACATTCCGTACCAGAGAGTTTGAGCAGATGGAACTTGAGTTCTTCTGCAAACCTGACACAGATTTGGAATGGTTTGATTATTGGAAAAACTTCTGTCTGAACTGGCTGTCTGAACTCGGACTGAAAGAAGACGAAGTACGTTACCGTGACCATGATGCGGAAGAGTTGTCTTTCTACAGTAAAGCGACGACAGACGTAGAGTTCCTGTTCCCGTTTGGATGGGGAGAACTTTGGGGAATCGCAGACCGTACAGACTATGACCTGACACAGCATCAGAATGTATCGGGACAGGATCTTACTTATTTTGACGATGAAGCGAAAGAAAAGTACATTCCGTATGTAATTGAGCCGTCACTTGGCGCAGACCGTATGGTATTGGCGTTCCTTTGCAGTGCATATGACGAAGAGAATATCGGAACAGAAGAGAAACCGGATATGCGTACTGTTCTTCATTTCCATCCGGCGCTTGCTCCGGTTAAGATCGGTGTTCTTCCGCTGTCTAAGAAATTGAATGAAGGCGCGGAGAAAGTATTTGCGCAGCTGAGCAAATATTATAACTGCGAGTTTGACGATCGTGGAAATATCGGAAAGAGATATCGCCGTCAGGATGAGATCGGTACTCCGTTCTGCGTAACATATGACTTTGATTCAGAAGAAGACGGAGCTGTTACAGTGCGTGACCGTGATACGATGGAGCAGGAGCGAGTGAAGATCGAAGATCTGAAAGCATATTTTGAGAAAAAATTTGAATGGTAAGAAGGAAGCAGAGAAACAATGAAACCATCAGAAGAGATCGTCCGTTTCTTTGAGAAGGATCGGTTTGCAGCAGAGAACGGAGCAGTGATAGACGAAGTAGATGACCGCTATGCGAGGTGCAGTCTGACACTAGAGGCAAAGCATAAGAATGCGCTTGGAGCAGTAATGGGAGGCGTTTATTTTACACTTGCTGATTTTGCGTTTGCTGTTGCTTCAAACTGGCAGGGCGATACGACGGTGTCATTGAATTCTCAGATTGCTTATCTTGGAGCGGCGAAAGGCAAGATGCTGATCGCAGAAGCGGTCTGCTTAAAGGACGGCAGGACGACGGGGTATTATGAGATCCGTGTCAAGGATGAGTTTGGGAACACGGCGGCAGTTGTGAGTACAACTGGATATAAGCTTGCGAAACTGTAAGGAGAAGCCGATTGATAAGAGCTGAAAGATAAAAATAAAGAGAGAATATAAGAAAAAATTTCCGCGCGGAGAAGATCCACGCGGAAATTTTTGTATTTAGATTAGTTTTGTACTTTCCAGTTTTTCTGTAAACGAATCGTTCAGTCGGATGACTGGTTTCCGAAGGAGCAGACCAAGCAGCAGCGCGGGAATGAGGAAAAGCGCTAATGTTCCAAGTTCTTTCCAATAGGTTGCGTTGTAAAATCCGGCAATGCATTCCCTCATGGCGTTCATGCTGTGGGTAAATGGCAGAAGCGGATAAACTTTTTGGAAGAAAGCAGGCGCTACTTCAATAGGGAACGTTCCGCCGCTTCCGGCTACCTGCATGACAAGCAGGATGACGCAGACAGCTTTTCCAATGTCTCCGAATGAAACGGTCAGTGCATAAATGATGCTTACATATACGATGCTTGTAAACCAACCGGCAAAAAGGAAGTAAACCGGATGTTGACACTGGATGTTTAAGTAAAGCAGATCTCCCAGGCAGATCAGACTGCTTTGCAAAAATCCGATCCCTATAAAAAGAAGATTTCTGCCGATGTAAGTTTCATGAGGTTTCGGATTTACAACTCCTGTCAGAGCTTTGCCTGAGACATTGACTTTCAGCATGGCGGCAAGTACAACTCCCCCAACCCACATGGCGAGCGTGGAATAGAAAGGAGTCATTGCCGATCCATAGTTTTCAATCGGATAGACAGGATGTTCTGAAAGACTGACCGGAGATGCGAGAAAGGCTGCGATTGTCTCCGGGTTTTGCGCCAGTAAATCAGTCAGAGCGGTAAGTCCGTCGCGGTTTGGATTCAGGAGCGCCTCGGATGCAGACGATAGCTGTTCGGATACATTGTTCAGTAAGGCTGCGGAATCTGAAAGTGCAGTATGGATAGAAGCAAGGTCATCAGAAGCGTTGTCTGTAATATCAGTCAGACCGGAAGCGCTTTCATTTAATTTTGTTAAAAGAGCAGATACAGAAGATCCGGTGTTGTTTAAGCTGTCTGCCAAATTTTCCAGTTCGCTCTTAACAGATGTCTCATAGCTGGTTTTCACCTCGGCGGCGGAAGTCAGGCTCTGGGCAATGAGTCCGTCGATCTTTGTTTTTATAGTGGTTGCGTTTTGGACAGCTCCGGTAATTTTTGTTCCGGCGTTATCCAGTTCATTTTTTAAATCTGTCTGATGTTCGATTGCAGTAGAAATTTGTGTCAGGATCGGATCGATCACAGGACTGAGATTTGGATTTGTATTTTTTATGGCAGTTAATGAATCCGCAAGGGACGTATATCCATTGATGACAGTTTGTATCCGGTTTGAGACTGCTGTAAGGGAAGCTGCTGCTGTTTCTGCATTGGAGCTGTAAGAGTCAAGAGCTGTCCCGACTGTGGAAGAGACGGATGAGTAATAGCTTTCTCCGTCAGATAACGCCTGACTGATTGCGCTGGTTGTTCCGGATAAAGCAGAAGAAAGGGAAGTGATTCCGTTTTCTGCATCTGTCAGTGCGCTGAGGCTTGTCTTTGTTCCGTTTCCGGTTTGAGACAGAATCGAAGAAGTCGTATCAAGCATTAAGGATGCAGCGTCTGTCATGTCAGAGAATGCCTGTACGGTTCCGGCAGCAGAATTCAGGTCAGAGGAGATATCAGACAGTGAGGCGGATAAGTTTTCTGCAAGTGATGCGTCTCCTTTTTCTGCGGAAACATCAGAGACAAATCGGAATGCATCGAGAGCTGCTTTCGAGATCGTTTCCGTAAACGTACTGTTGATTTCCTGACGGATCGCATCCGCTCCTTTTTCTGTTACTTTCGGAGCGATGGCATTTTCTTTTTCGTTAATATAATAAGTAATTGTCGGATTCGTTGCTTTAGAAGAAAACAGGCTCATCATGTCTTTGCTGAACGTTTCGGAAATGACGACGGACGCATAATATTTGCCGGATCTGACTCCGTTCGACGCATCTTTGGCATCTGTAAATACCCAGTGAAGCTGCGTATTTTCCCGAAGGGAAGAAAGAACGTCATTACCGAGATTGATCTGAACCGGAAGAAGTTCTCCGTTGTATCCTTTATCAAGGCTTGCAACGGCTACTTTCAAGTTTCCGGTATTTTTATATGGATCCCAGCTTGCAGCGATATTAAACCACGCATAAAGAGAAGGGACAACGGTGATACCGAAGATGACGATCAGGGCAATTACATTTTTTCGGATATTATGAATATCGTTTCGTACAATGCGTATGATGTTTTTCATAGTCAGTTCTCCTCAATTTTTCTGAATAATTTTAACATTTCTTCAAAGGACATGCCGGACAGTTCCTGCTGTGTGATCAGTTCATTGTGAATATATTCTACCGTGATCAGCCATGCGGCGATCAAAATGATCGATAAGATCCAAAGAATGAGGAATACTATCCTGGATTCAAGGCTGAACATAAGGATCAGGAAAATGAGCGGAATGGTCAAAATAGCAAAAAAACCAAATCGGATCATCCGGTGATAATTCTTTTCAAAACGCTGTGCTTTTTCAGCAGTTTGTATCTGAAGTTCTTCTTGTGATAAAGAGGCTTTCAGTAAGAGGGAAAGCTGTACGCTGCGTCCGATGCTTCTGTCGGGTGTCTCTCCAAGCATTAGGTCGGTTTCTGCAAGTTTTATATCGAAAAGTCGATTTAGACCTGAAAGCAGAGGTCTTATTCCAAGTCCGATCAGTAAGGAGACAGGAACGAAAAGGAGAAGGAGCAGCAGATTGTGAACATATGTGTTCCCATACATTCCGGCAATACATTCCCGCATTGCAGATACTCCGTAAGTAAACGGAAGAAGCGGATGGACGTTTTGGAAAAATGCCGGAGTCATCTCTACCGGATATGTGCCTGACGATCCGGGGATCTGCAGGATGACAAGGAGGACGCACAATGCTTTCCCAATATGTTTAAAGGAGATTGAAAGTGCGTAAATGATATTGACATATACAAACGAGCAGATCACTCCGGTGAAGACAAGAGCAACGGGATGTGCACATTCAATGCCTTTTAGGAAAACGTCTCCGACGCAGACGATGAATCCTTGAACCGTTCCTACAGTAATATATAACAGCCAGCGTCCGAAATAGAGGGAGGAAGAAGAGTAACGGAGCATAGAACTGTCTTTATCTACTTCTAATTTAAAAATCGCAATAAGAACGATACCGCCGACCCAAATCGCAAGATTTGTATAAAAAGGCGTCATTGCCGATCCATAGTTTGCTACTTTATAGAAACTTTCTGTTTCTATTTTTACAGGAGAAGACATGAAGGCAGAGATCGATTGTTCATCGACTTTTTCTAATGAAAGAAGCGCTTCATATATGTCAGAACCTGAAAGTGCATTTAAGTCTGCGCGGATGGAACTAAGGTGATCCTGAACATTTGCAAGTGCGGTCTTTGTACCTTCAAGAGCAGTTACTGTATTTGAAAGTCCGGTATTCATTTGATCCAGCAGGACGTTTACCTGATCGGAAGAGGACGGAAGGGTTGTCAGCAGACCGCTCATTTCTCCGGTCAAAGAGGAGAACGTATCTAATGTCTGATTTAGCTGCGGCAAAATGTTTTCATCCAAAGCAGCACGAAGCGCGTGAAGGTTATCGATATTAGCGGATGTGACCTCAG
>CAJLUP010000062.1 GCA_905209865.1 uncultured Lachnospiraceae bacterium | reverse complement strand
CCAAAGCACAACGTCAACTTCATTCAAAGAACGCTCTGCAATATTTACCATATATTCTCCAAGCTTATTTTTTGCTTTGTGGATACCCGGAGTATCCACAAAAACAATCTGTCCTTCCTCTGTCGTTAAAACCGTCTGGATGCGATTTCTCGTCGTCTGCGGTTTATTCGATGTAATCGCGATCTTTTGTCCGATCAAATGATTCATTAATGTTGACTTTCCTACGTTCGGTCTTCCGATCAAAGTTACAAACCCTGATTTAAAATCTTCTCTCATATCAATGTCCTTTCCTACGCTTAACATTTCTCGTTCTGTCATACTTCTTAACTTAATGTTCGGATCTCCATAAACATCTCTTTTTGTTCTTCTATCTTTTCCTCGCTTCCGATCACGCAGATTTGATCTGCGTCAAGCACCGCTTTTAATATTTTTGCAAGCGCGCGGATATCTTTTTGATCTGCCGAAAGGATCTGCTCTCTTTCCCGGCGGATCATTTCCTCTGTCACGCGGCTCATATACAGGTTCATAGAACGGCTTCCTTTTGCGGCGGGATTCATCGGGCGGTCGATATTACTGATCGTTCCGATAATAAATTTATTCATATCTCTGTCGTCTACATTAAAGTTTTCGAGATAATCTACAACGCCTTCGTAAATCTCCATCGTTTTCTCAAGATTCGGATCGCGGTACGAGATCAGATAACCTTCTCCGATCCGGTTAAAATTGCTCATACATCCGTAAGCTCCGCCTTTCACGCGGACGTTCTGCCACAAATAATCGTAGCTTAAAATCACTTTCAAGATCTGAAGCGCTCCTGTATATTCTTCTCCGCCGTCAATGAAATTGCCGACTCTTGCAACATACTGTACTTTTGAAGATGTTTTGAACCCTTCGTTTCTTTTTTTACAATGAATGATGCATCTGTTTTCTTTCGCTTCTGCCTGTACCGCATCTGCGTCATTTAACTGTTTTGACAAAGCCTCAAATGCATTTTCCATATAGGCAAGTCCTTCTTTTGCCGAAGTATAGCTGACCATCATATTATCTGCGCAAAAGATCTGTTTTGAAATTGCTTTTAACCGACAGATCAATTCTTCTTTGTGGTCGTCAAAATTTTCCTCGATCTCTTTTACTATTTCGTAAAATCCGATTCCGTCTGTATCGTCTTTAAATTTTGCAAGAGGCGATGTATATGACAGCGCACGCAAAGCAGCAGTCGTATGTCCCGATGACAAGAACGACATACTAAGGCGTGATTTGAGCATCGCAAGAATCTCTTTTAAGCGTTTCTCATCGTCAAGCTTAGAGCAGGTCAGTATTTCCCGCATCATAGAGAAAAGAACGTCCATCTTCGGATACAGTGATTTTCCTTTCATTTCAAATGTCGCTTTGAATTCCTTTTCCTTTACTTTCTGTGCATCTGCATATAATTCAAGCGATGTTCCGATTCCGCCTGTATGGATATTGATCTCATTAAACAGCTCTCCGTACTCGTAATTTTCTGTATCGATAATGCCGAGAACACTTTGCAAAATGCCGACGTACGGAAGATCTTCTTCCTTGATTGCGGAAAGGTCGAACATAAGCGTTACATACCCGATTCCGTTTGTCTCAACGTTATGATAGATCGTTTTCACTCCGTCTATCTCCATCTCTTCGTTATAAACAGGCGCGATTTCAGGAGAAATATCTTCTCTTCCAAGCACCGGGATCTTCGCCAGATCTTCCGGCGCGGATTCTTCTTCCTGATAGGCTTCCAGATCTTTTGTATCCTGCACAAGTTTCTCAATCTCTTCTTCGGACAGACTTTCTTTATACGCCTGCAGTTTCTCTGCAAGCTCCCGATCCATTCTCGCAGTCCTTCCCTTCTCCGGTCGAATAATTACGATCGCCCCATGCGGATTCTCCAAAAGATAATCTCGGATCAACTGCTCAAAATAGCCTGTTTCGATCTGACTTTTCAAAAACTCAAATGTCGGAATCGCCTCCATATGGATAAACGGTTTTTCTTCATCATAAAGCCAGCTGTCGAACAACTGAAGTCCGTACATCAATCCTCTCGGATAACTTCCGAAGTCTGCCTCTCTGAAACGGAACTCATAATAATTCAATCCAGCCTGCAATGCCTTTTTATCAATTCCGCCTTCTGCAATATTTCGCAGCGTATTTTCAATCACTTCCACAAACGCTTCCTTCTGCTCCATATTTGCATTTTTAGAAATAACAGAAAAAATCGGCTGATAAACTCCATTATCATATGATCCCATAATATCTTTTCCGATTCCCGCGTCAAGAAGCGCTTTTTTCAGCGGCGCTCCCGGAGCAGACAAAAGCGCATAATCTAAGATCTGAAATGCAAGATAAAGCTTTTCATCTAAAGAAGTTCCGATCACTTTATTATAAGAAAGATAGGTATTATCCGCTTCGCTTTCATCGCTTGCTATAGAATATTCCTGAACAATCTCCTGCATTTGTGAAAACGGCTTCTGATATTTAATCTCCGAATCAACCGCAATCTCATCAAAATCAGACAAATACTTTTCATCAAGCCAGTTCAGTTTTTCTTCCATATCCATATCGCCATACAGATAAATATAGCTGTTTGACGGATGATAATATTTCCTGTGGAAATCAAGAAACTGTTCATACGTCAGATCAGGGATCACTTCCGGATCGCCGCCGGATTCATTTGCATACGATGTATCCGGAAACAGAGAATTCAAAATCACCCGGTCAAGCACCCCTTCAGGTGAAGAAAACGCGCCTTTCATCTCATTGTATACAACTCCCGAAAGCTTCAGCTCCTCATCCGGCGCATCCAGTTTATAGCTCCATCCTTCCTGACGAAACGTTTTATCCTGCTCATAAATGTTCGGATAAAATACCGCGTCCATGTAGACATGCATAAGATTCTGGAAGTCTTTATCATTGCAGCTTGCCACTGGATAAACCGTCTTGTCAGGATAAGTCATCGCATTTAAAAATGTATTAAGCGATCCTTTTACAAGCTCTACAAAAGGATCTTTTACCGGAAACTCTCTCGATCCGCACAATACCGAGTGCTCCATAATATGAGGCACTCCCGTACTGTCTGACGGAGGTGTGCGAAAACCGATGGCAAACACTTTATTTTCATCATCATTTTCCATCAGAAGAACTCTTGCCCCGCTCTTTTTATGACGCAGAAGTGTTCCTTTTGAATTCAGATCAGATAAATCTCTGCTTTGTACGATTTCATAAGCTTTCAAATCACATATACTCATTTTTTCTCTCCTTCATATCTCGTTTTCTATTACGTCTTTAATTATTTCTTTTTCTACTATTTCTTTATTATTTCCTTTTTACGATTTCTCTCCTGCTGTTTCTTTTCCCATTGTTCCATTCCTCACTATTCCATTTTCTGTTGTCTCTTTCTTGTTATGAGTGGGGCGCAATTTTCATTGTACCACTTCAGGAAAACCTTTACTGAAATGCATTTCTCCATCTTCTGTTATAAATACTGCTTCTGTATCCGGTGTCTGCTCGATCAGTTTTAATCCTTTTTCTAATCCAAGCGCAAAACATGCCGTACTTAATCCGTCACCGTCCACCGACTGCTCTGATAAAACGGTCACAGCCACAAGCCCGTTTTCATACGGATATCCTGTTGACGGATCTAAGATATGATGATACTGTTTCCCATCTTTTTCAAAATATCTTTCATACACACCGGACGAAACAACCGACCTGCCTGCAATTTCTACGGCTGCCACTGTTTCGCTCCGATCGGCAAAAGGCTTCTGAATCCCGATTTTAAACGGCTCGCCATCCGGTTTTTCTCCGATGCATAATACATTTCCTCCAAGATCGATGACTGCGCTTTTCACACCTTCTGACACAAGATATTCTTTCACCTTGTCTGCAATATATCCTTTTGCAACAGCTCCGAGTTCAATTCCCATTCCTTCTTTTTTAAACCGCAGTCTGTTTCCTGTCAATTCTACATTTTCATAACCTACGCAAGCCTGCTTTTTTGCGATTGTTCCCGCATCCGGCACGATCGTTTCTCCCGAAGTAAAATCCCACAAAGAAGAAACCGGCTCGATCGTAATATCGAACGCTCCGTCAGACAGTTCGCTGTAATACAATCCTTTTGCGATCAGCTTTGCACACTCTTCGGATAAAAGATAATATCCGTCTTCCTGCGGAAGTGTTCCGTGATTCAACTCGTAAATTTCACTTTCAGGAAGTGTACGGCTGAATATTTTTTCATATTTATCACAAAGTTTTAAAGCTTTGTCAATGATCGCTTCTGCTTTCTTCCCCTCTAAATCATAGATTGTAACGGTCACGACTGTATTTAATTTAAAATCACTTTTGCTGACCGGCTCATCAAACTCCTGATTCTTCATAAAAAACACAATCGCTGCAAACAATATGAAAATAAAAACAACACCAAATATAATTCCCTGCCTTTTCTTCAACTATTTATCCTCCCGGTCATTTCTATTTTTCATTTGTTGTTTTTCTTGCTTTTCTTGCAGTTCTTCGAGTTCTTCCATATCAAACTCAATTTCCGGCAGAAGTTCAAAATAAAAATCCGTATATTTTTCACTTAAAGCAGCGATACATCTCGTCTGCAGCATCTTAAACTTCCTTACAGAAAGCTCGTCCTTATTCAACTTAATATAAGCGCTGATCCATAGTTTTCTTCCTGTTCTGACAATATCATAATAAATATCCACACAACGACTTTCCTGTATGATCGGTTCGACCGTCTGCTTGATCTCTGATACCGTCTCTTCCTCAGGGGAGATCAACAGCAGATCTCTTATTCCTGTAAACACCGTTTTAATCGGGATCGGAAGCATGATCATAGAAAGTACGATCGTAATAAACGGGTCCAGATACGGGGTTAAGTTACCGACTCCTTCAAACGGAAACAAAACCGGAAAGAAAAATACAGCCGTCATTCCAAGTGAAAGCATACTGTCCATCTTCCATCCCTGCATCTCTACTGTAATAAGAGGGGAGTTCATCGTTTTGTTTTTCCGCTTTAAATAAAACGTAACTATAATACCCAGAACACACGCAAATAATTCAAACCACGCGACAACTCCGAAATCAACTGTCCGTCCGCCGTGAAATAAAATATTGATACTGTTCGTGATTAACCCAACCGTAACAGAGATCATTGTAATACCTTTTACAACGATGAACACCGTCTCCATCTGCATATGTCCGAACGGATATTTTTCATTGCTTGGCTTATATAAAAGCGGTATTAAAAAGATAGACGGAAGCAGCATAACAAATTCGATCCCATCATATACACCATCCAGCAAAACAGCCTGAGAGCCTGTCACAATCGCCATCACAAGCTCCACGACAACAAACATCAGATTTGCATACAGCGATACAGACATTGCCTTTTTTTCTCTCTTTGAACTTTTTTTACCGATTCTCACAAAATCACCTTTATCTTTGTCTTTTTCTTTAACCTATATCCATACTATATTACATCATATTCCTAATTCTGTATATCTAAGATTTTACATTTCTTCTTTTCTTCTTCCTTGTTGTCCTGCTTCTATTTTCATCTATTTCCTTTTCATTTTTTGTATTACCCAAAACAAAAGGGCGCTTTGCACACCTCGGAAAACTTTTCTTACATAGGGTCTGACTTCCTGTATAACAAAAAAGATCATGCAAGTTTTCTCCCATGACCCTTTTTCCTGATTCTATTACTTTATAAAAATCATTTTTCAACATCTATTTTTCTAAATATCCGTTTACTTCACAATACTTTGCAGTGATTTCCGCAAAATCATGTTTACTCTATAACAACTGCAGTTCCGCTTGCCGTCACCATCAGCATATTTCCGTCATCTCCGAGAACTTCATAATCGACATCAACTCCCACAACAGCATTCGCTCCTACCGCTGCCGCCCGCTGAGCCATCTCGTTAATTGCATTTTGTCTCGCCATCACAAGTTCTTCCTCATATCCGCCTGATCTTCCGCCGAAAAAGTTCGTAAAAGACGCCGCCAAATCCCTGACAAAATCCACACCGGAAACAACCTCGCCAAAAACAATTCCTCTGTAATCTACAATTCTTCTTCCTTCAACAGAAGGCGTTGTCGTAATAATCATACTTTTCCCCTTTCTTTTTTGTATTTTTCTATTTAATAAATAAATTATATGATATTTAGAACTAAAATGCACTAAAAATTTTGATAATTACGATATACTGCCCTTTCAAGTGGTATTCTTATTAATTCCTCTTTCCGGTTATTCTCTCTCTTTGATAACTACGTGAACTGTATCTCCAGGCTGTTTATGAATCTCTTTTCGAATATCTAGAAGATCGTTCCGAGTTCTATGAATGTCTGTCCGACGTTTTCCACACAGACAGACACAGCGTTTTTACAAGAGATTTTGACAGTATCAATGTAGAACTTCCAACTGCCACCGTCTATTATTATGGAATTGATACAAAGACTTTTCAACCGAAAGTTACCATGCAGTCCTACTCACAGGCTGACGATTGCTTTTATACCGACACGGAATACAGGTCAGTCACATAAAGGCATTTGAAAGACCGCCAGCAAAGGCGGGCGGGGCTGTCAACGTGGGCGAATCCCATTTACTTGCCGTTGACTGGCTCGGCTGGATTTGATAATTTATGCTTAAAATATTCATACAGGTCGCTTACATGGTAAAATACATGATTAGGATTATCCTTTTCCAAAGTATCAGCATTATAAGATTCTTGCCATGCCGCCGAAAAACAAGTTACTCCTATATTTTGGCAGTCTTTTATATCTTGGATAGTATCTCCTATATAGCAAAATTCCTCTTTGGAAATATTATATTTTTTCAAGAGATATTCCATATTCTTTTTCTTGTTCGGAGATATTTCCGAACCATATAATGTTTCGTCAAATAATCTTGATAAGCCCAGTTTTTCTAAAGAAATAGAACAGCTTCTTTCGCCTTTCCCTGTAATCAATGCTACAACAATATTCTTCTTTTTCAAAAAGGTAAGCAGGTTCAATATTCCAGGAAATGCACTTGTAACCTCATTGTGCAGCGATTCGTATTGATAATAAAAATCCTCAATCGCTGATTCCCAATTTTGACCAACAACAGCCCTTACCATACCAATTTCGTTTAGTCCAAACGTACGCAGGATTTCTTCTGTGCTAATTTCATGGCCCGTATAAGGAGATATGCTATTACGAAACGCTGTTATACACATTGGAATAGTATCGGCTAATGTTCCGTCCAAATCAAAAGCAACAACCTTAAACATTACTTATTTCCTCCGTTAATCTTCCGGATTACACGACAGGGATTGCCTACTGCCAGTGAGTTTGCCGGTATATCCTTTGTGACAACGCTTCCGGCTCCTATAACAGAACCGTCGCCTATTGTTACGCCCGGAAGGACAATCACGCCCCCGCCCAACCAGCAGCCGCTTCCAATTTTTATGGGCAGGGCGCAGGTACGACAAAAATACTGTTCTGTTTCCATGTTCCAGTTTGGTGTAAGTCTTTCCGCCAGTTCTACAGGGTGTGTTGCTGTATAAAGCTGTACATTTGAAGCAATCAGTACATTATCGCCAATCGTTATTTTGTTACAGTCTACGAACGTGCAATTCATATTCACGGAAACATTATTCCCAATATAGATATTTCTTCCATAATCGCAGATAAAAGGACATCCGACAGATACATTTGTGCCAATTCCCCCAAACAACTGTTTTAAGATATTTATTTTTTCTGCTTTCTGCTCATATGCGAGGGCATTATATTTCTGCAATAATGTTCTCGCATGACTTTTTATATCCAAAAAGAATTTATCATGGCAGTTATAATATTCTCCCGCCATACATTTTTCTAATTCAGTCATAATATCACCTCCTTGCTTCATGGTAGAAAAAAAACTGTTACAAAGCAAGTAACAGGCTGTCTCCTTATATTCTTTTTGCAAGCACTTCGATAACAAAAATGACAGGGATTTGTGTTGTGCCGTTATATCCTCCGTTAATTCGTCTGGTATTTAAGCTATAAGAAAAATTCCAATCTGACAATTTCGCCAGGGTTGAGAATGGGGAATTTGTAATACTCAGCACGCAACAATTCTTTTTCTTAAACTGGCTGACTGCTTCAATCAATTTTTCAGTCTCACCGCTTTCTGATAATGCTATTATGGCTGTGTTTTTCCAACGGAATGTTTCTATTGGATAAAATACATCTTCCAGTCCTATGGCAAAATGCCCCATATTAGAAAAATATCTTGCTCCGTATTTTGCCAACGCTCCCGATGACCCCATACCTGTAAAAATTATCAAATCAGCTTTTCTAAGAACGTCAATCGCAAACAATAATTTTTCTTCAAAGGCACTTGAATTTGCTCGTGCGAAAAAATCAGAAAGCTCCTGCAAATCTTCCATAGGCGGACAAGTAGCCTGTAAGGTAACTTCTTTTTTCAGAGCCCCTTTAAATTCGGAATATCCCTCGAAATTGTTTTTATTGCAGAAGCGCAATATGGTAGATGTAGATACTTGAAGTTCTTTTGCAAGATCCCTGATAGTCATGTATTGTATTTTATCAAGATCAGAAACAATATATTTGTAAATGCGAATGTCTGTTTCATTGTACTTTTGTATTTCATCGTACGAAAACATACTGCAATTTCCTCCCCGCATTAGCTACCTTAATTATACACTGATTATATGTGCTATACAACACCGGATATTTGTTTATTTTTACAAAAACAAAAATACCTTGCAATCTGATTTCTGATGCTTTCTGATTTCCACTTCCATTCCACTTCAAAATTTGTATTTCTCTTTATTTAAAAATAAGATGTCGCTGTTGCCAACATCTCAATATTTTTTAATTTGTTTTCGGGAGTTTGACAGTTGAATAATTAAAAATCACCTTGCAGGTCTTATAAAACCTGCATTTTTTGTACGAAATCATATCCATTGAAGTCACCTTATACTATGCCTTAATATAACGCGTAGATCTTGCCGATCCGATCCGTTTTATTGCACCGCTCTTTACCATTGCACCGAGGACTGCTTCAACTGTTGTCGGACTGACGTCGGGGAGAATCTTACATATTTCGGCTTTGGAAAGAGGGGTTAGACTGTTTAATACCGTTGCTTCTATGCGGGCTTTCTTTGTAATCTTTTTCCCATGTACGACTGCAAAACGTTTGTCCAACTCTTTATAGCACATATAAAGCATAGACAGGAAATTCTCAATAAATGGGAAATAACTATTTTCATTTGATTCCCAACCGTCAGAAGATTGACGAAGAGATTCGTAATAATAGGCTTTGTAGTTATTGATTTGCTCTTCAAAGGACACATATTTTCCGGCATCAAAGCCATTCTTGTATAGGAGCAGCAACGATAACAGGCGTGACATTCTGCCGTTACCATCTCTGAATGGATGTATGCAGAGAAAATCCAAAATAACGCAAGGAATCAATAGCAGTTGGTTTATATTGGCATCACTACGTGCTTCCATATAGGCAAGTTCTAACTGTTCCATAGCCTTTGGCGTTTCATTTGCAGGGGTGGGACGAAAACGAACGCGCCTGTTTCCGTCTGTATCAATCTCCAAAATTACATTATCGTCTGTTTTATATTGACCGCCATATTCATAACCTGCAAATGCCATCATCATTTCGTGCAAATGCAAAATATCACGCTCACAAAAATCAATACGCTCATAGTCCAAATGAATTTCATTTAATGCATCCCTATATCCGGCAATTTCTGCTTCATTATGATTCAACGGAGCGCTGTTCTGATTGACGATAGCGGCAATACGCTCGTCACTTGTAACAATACCCTCAATAGCATTAGAACTCTTAATCGACTGTACCTTTGCAACTGCCTCTAACTCCGTAAAAATTTGGGTATATTCCTCTTTTCGCACTCCCGCCATTGTTTTCAATGCCGAAATATTTGAAGTAAGATTCACCAAATTTGCAGGCAGTAAGCCATTGTTTAAAAAAGAGTAATCGAATTTCCTCATATCACACCATCCTTTCTGCATATTATTGTAACATATTATATGCAGAAAATCAAGCCACCTTTGTTTTATCTGCATATAAAACAGAATAAATTATGCAGGTATGAGAAAACAATGTGCAGAAACTTATAAAAAGCAGTACAGAATGATTACATACTGCCTTCATCAAATGCTCATTTTACAGCATGCCAGTCTTTTTCAGATATGTAATGCCGTCACTATATCCTCTGAGATAAAATCTCTGCCGTTCCATACTGTCGCACCGAATCTGCATGAAAAAAGGCGTCCATCTGATAAGATGAAACGCCCACGGCAATCAGCGGTCAGACATAAAGCCGGACCGCTGGCACTATTAAATTTTGTCGTTAATAA
>CAJLUP010000061.1 GCA_905209865.1 uncultured Lachnospiraceae bacterium | reverse complement strand
AATTCCCTTTCCTGCTTTTCTCAAAATATCATATCCGATAATGAAATAAGCGATCAAATAGAGAACCAACCGTAAAATTCCCTCTGCCGGAACAAAATTTAATCCAATCGTCAAGAATGCTGTGACGAGAATCCGGGCCAGCATTTTTTTTTGCTTTTTACTCATTGTATCCTCCCGCTTTATGATATATATTCAATTATTCATGTACACTCTGTAAAGCAGCCTCTCTGTACATGATACATACAAGATCCTTTCTTAAAATTCAATCTCACAATCCGGCTCCACTTTTTTACAGGCTTTTAATACCTCTTTCATCACTTCTTCCGGCTCTTTTCCTTCTTCAAAACGAACGATCATTTTCTGTGTCATAAAATTCACGGTCACATCTGCGACTCCTACAATTTTTTTCGCTGCATCTTCCATCAAATTCGCACAATTTGCACAGTCTACTTCGATTTTATACGTTTTTTTCATCTCTGATACCTCTTCTCTTTCCATATATTTTACTCATTTCAATAATTAAACATTTGTTTAATCTTTATAGCTGTAATATACACCTCTTCCATCAGGATGTCAATCTTTTTCTATTTTCAAATGCAAAAATATGCTTCCGAACATCCCAGAAGGTTCTTCCTTTCCCATGATAAAAGTTTCTTACACAATAAAAGCAGGAGCTGTACTCACAACTCCTGCAATTTACTTATGTATCATTTACCTTATTTCATACATTTATGTACGTTTTCTCAAAACATCGCCAATTCTGTTGATCTATTGACGAACATAAACCATTCCTGCCTGAACAGGTCCAATCTTCACAGGTTCACTCTCCTGCGGTGCGTGGATCATCATACCATTTCCGATATAGATTCCACAGTGATCCCAGTTCGTACACACATCACCAGGCTGCGGATCGCTGACACGAGGCCATCCCATGAATGTATATGTCGTTCCTACACGGCTATAACTTCCTGTCAGACAATAGCCAACAAGACCTGAACAGTCAAAAGCATTCGGTCCTGTCGCCCCCCATACATAAGGAAGTCCGATACATCCGTATGCACGGTCAACAATCACATTCCCTGTTACCGGATCATAAGGAGCTGCACTGCTGCCGCCTGAAGATCCTGCATTTCCCGGATTCGAAGGCGCCACTGTGCCTGGGTTCACATTATTCTTCGCTTCCTCTTCCTGTCTGCGGCGTTCTTCTTCCGCTTTCCGTTCCTCTTCCGCTTTTCTTGCTGCTTCCTGGATCATACTGTCAAGATTTGTAATCTCATCTTTTTTAGAATTGATCGTCTCTGTCAGCGTTGCCTGCTCTGCCTTATATTCCTTCTCCGTTGCCTCCAGATTCTTCTGTTCTGTCTCAAGCGTTTCCTGAAGATTCTCAATCTCTGTCACTGTATTCGTATATTCTTTGAGCTGTTCACGGTCATACTCATGCATCTTCTGCGAATATTCCGCCTGACTAAGCATACTTGACATATCGCCGGATGTCATAACTTTCTCAACCGTAGCGCTGCCTGTTCCGGATTCATACATAAATTTGATCCGCTTTTTCATAGCCTCGTACTGCTCTTCTTTTTTCTCTTCCGCAACTTTCAGATCTTCCTGTGCCTGAATGATTGCTTCTCCTGTTTCGATCAGCTTAAGTTCCAACTCATTCGCCTTTTGGATCAACGTATCGAACTGAGACTGAAGATCAGAAAGTTCACTTTCCGCTTCTGTTTTCTGATTCTTTAAATTTTCTTCATCTGATGCCGGATTCGCAAACGCAGGCGTCACCACCAGCGAGCAAATCAAAGCAGATGCCAAAAATGCACTATGTACTCTTTTTAATCTCATACTGCCACCTTTCCTCATTTTTTTATCTATGTCCCCACATAATAACATCATACAACACAAGCGTCTGCTTTTCAACAAAGTTTACGAAAAAAACACAAAAACATCCGACATGCATTTTGTTCCTATGAATGTCAGCAAAAATGCAGGGTATTTGTATCATTTACTTCTATTATTATAAAATAAATAATAACAAATATCCTGCATTTTTTCAATACTTTTTTAACATTTCCGTAACATTTCCCTTGTTTCTTACAACTCTTCTCCAGTCTGTTTTCTCATCAAGCCTTTGATTTATTCTTCTCTGATAACTGTTTTTTGCATAGAAAGAAACAAAAGTGAACAGACAAGCGCGCCCACGATTACCACCGCCGCCATCTGCATCGGCTCTGACAAAAAATAAGTAAACAAACCTGCCTGTAAAAAAAGAACAGAACATATATTAAGTACAATATGAAGAAGTACCGGAGCTTTCAGGGAACCAAACTTCTCATAAACATACGCCAAAAGCATTCCTAAAAGAAAACTATATACGATCTGAATTCCACCGGAATGCATGAATGCATACAAAATTGCCGTACACACCATGGAGTACGCAAAACCTTGGCGCTCCCGAAACCGTTTAAACAAAATCCCACGAAACATCAATTCTTCCGATATCGGAATAATTATTCCTAAAGCGATCACTTCCAAAGGCAGACTGACCGCTCCGCTTATCAATGTTTCCTGTACGCTTTCCGGATCATAAAACGCAAACTGCGCCATCATCATCAGACACTCTGCCGCAATACCGCCTGCACCCCCAAACAGTACAAGTATCCAATAACGGGAGAATCCCACCTGTTTTATCTCAATCCCGCATTGCCGTTCTGCCTTCCGATCCCGACGAAACAAAATCACTGTCATGATCATTGACGCTAATGACGCTAATGTCGTAATCACAAGACTGTACTTTGCAACGATTTCGTATGCCGGCTGCATCGCATCCATATATGCACTCATCACATCCTGCATAGCGGGATAACCGCTTTCCCGAACGAGATCTCTATATGCTCCCATCATATACGGAAATGTGATCACGAACTCTGCGCAAAATTCCACAATCCAGCGAATACCAAGATATCCAAGAAGGGGACCCATCAGACTCCAGAACGGATTTTTTCTTTGAATCTGATTCATCGGCTTTCCCTCTCTTTCTCCCAATTTATAAGCCACTTTTCTATCTTTTCTTTTTCTCCGCGAACCGTTCCCTGAACCATCTCAGGCTTTCCGCCTCCGCGGCCGTCAAACTGTGCATGAAACTCCTTTGCCAAATCGCGCACGTTCTGCTGCCTGCTTCCCAAAACATATCGGTATCCGTCTGAATCATTTCCATAAAATACCGCACAGGAAGGATGTCCTGCATCTAAAACAAAATTCATCAGTATACGCATAGAATCTCCGCTGAACTCCTCTGTAAAAATGCAGACAGACTTTCCGTTTTTCGGAATCATATCAGCCCTTGCCCTGACAAAATGTTTCTCCTTCTCCGAAAGTTCATACTTCAGTCTGCTTACTTCCTCAGACAGATGTACCACCGCTTCTGCAATCTCTCCTTCTTTTGCACAAAGAAGACGGGAAATTTCTTTTGTCTGATTTTCTTTGCGCACATAGTCTGCAAGCGCACGAACACCACACAACATTGTAATTCTGACGCCGCCTTTATATCTCTGCATATGAACCAGTTTGATTATTCCGATTTCTCCGGTATACGCCGTATGAGGCGCGCAGCAGGCACAGCAGTCATATCCCGGAATCTCGATAATACGAACCTGTCCCTCGATCTCAATCTTACTTCTATATTCGATCTGAGACAGTTCCTCCTTCTTCGGATAATGTGTAAGCACCTTAAGGTTTTTCCACACAGCCTCGTTTGCTTCTGCTTCAATCTGGCGAAGCTGTTCCTCCGTAAGCTCACCGTCGAAATCCATCGTACAATCTTCACTTCCAAGATGAAAGCCGACATTATGATATCCGTATGCCGCGTGAATCAATCCGGAAACAATGTGCTCACCCGTATGCTGCTGCATTTTCATAAACCGTTCTTCCCAATCAATGCGCCCCTCCACGGATGTTCCGACTTCCAGACAACCGTCTGTTACATGAAAGATACGACCGTCCCGTTCACAAACATCTAACACCCGAACGATCTTCCCTGCTCTTTCTGCTTTTTGGGATTTTTCTGCTCTTTCTGTTGTGTCTGTTATTTCTCCCGTCTCATTTACATCAGCTCCGAGCAAACACAGGACTCCGGTATCGGCATATTGTCCTCCGCCCTCAGGGAAAAAGGCCGTCCGGTCAAGTTCAACCTCATAACATTCTTTTCCGTTTCCTTTTTTCCCTTTTCTGCATTCTGCCTCGACGCAGGAGAGAACCTCTGCTTTAAATTTTGAAAGATGACTGTCTTTATAAAACAGTTTTTCTGTCATTTTCTATTACATCCTTTCCGGCGCTTCAAAACCAAGCAGATCAATGCATGTCTCCAATACGCGCTTTGTCAGTCCAAGAAGAGCAATGTAGCCAGAACGTTTCTCTTCGTCTTCCTCTGAAAGAATCTTCGTCTCATGATAAAATTTATTAAACTCGTTGGCAATCTCATAAATATAGGCGCATAATTTGTGCGGAGCTTTCTCTTCGTACACGGTTTCGAATACGTCATTAAATTTCAACGTTTGGAGCATAAGAGCCTTCTCATACACATTCTGAGCCGGACGGATGGAGAGCTCTTCCATCTTTCCGCCATTTTCTTTGTATTTTGCCAAAATCGACTTAATACGCACGATCGTATAAAGAATATACGGACCTGTATTTCCTTCAAACGAAGTAAAACGATCTACATCAAAAACATAATCTTTAGACGCCTGATTCGACAGATCGCCATATTTGATCGCCGCAAGACCGACAATTTGAGCGGTCTTTTTTGCTTCCTCTTCTTCCACTGTACGATTGCCCATAATCTTTTTATACATTTCGTCATTAATCTCATTGATCAGATTTTCAAGACGCATAACGCCGCCGTCACGAGTCTTAAACGGTCTTCCGTCTTTTCCGTTCATTGTACCGAATCCAAGAAATTTCAATTCCGTCTTCGGGTCTACGATCCCCGTCTTCTTTGCGCAGCGGAATACTTGCGTAAAATGAAGTTCCTGCCGCTTATCTACTACATAAATTACTTCATCCGGCTGGTAATCTTCTTCTCTTTGCACAAGTGTTGCAAGATCTGTCGTATCATAAAGCGCCGCACCATCCGACTTCAAAATCATACACGGCGGAACTTCTTTATTATCTGTCTCTTCCTGAACATCTACTACAAGAGCGCCTTCATCATAACGCGCAAATCCTTTTTCTTTTAACATCTCTACCATATCCGGAATATATTTTTGCGCGTCCGCCTCCCCTTTCCAAAGATCGAACTCTACATTCAATTTCTCATAATTCTTCTTAAGGTCTGTAACAGAGACATTCATAATATGATTCCAAATAGCCCTGTATCCTCTATAGCCATTTTGGAGAAGATAAGTCGCATGCAATGCTTCTTCCTTGTACGCTTCGTCCTTTTTTGCATATGCGCTTGCTGTCGGATATATCTCTTCCAGTTCTCCGATCGTAAACGGAGCCTCTTTCGGATATTCTCCGGCAAAATCTTCATCAAAGTACGGCAATTCCGGCTTGCGCTTCTTCAGTTCCGTGATAATCAGTCCCATCTGGTATCCCCAATCGCCGAGATGGATGTCTCCGATCACTTTGTTTCCTTTAAAGCGGATGATCCGTTTCACACTCTCACCGATGATCGCCGAACGCAGATGTCCTACATGAAGCGGCTTCGCTACATTCGGTCCGCCATAATCGATCATGATCGTCTCCGGGGCTTTTGTCTCTTCTACACCAAGTTTTTCCTTATCCGACATCTTATTCAAATAGTCCTCAATACTTTGCGGTGCAAGCTTCAGATTGATAAATCCCGGCTTCACAACTTCTACCATCTCAAAATAGGAACTTTCTTTCAAATATACCGCCACATCTTCCGCGATCATGAACGGAGCTTTTTTATATTTTTTTGCTCCTGCCATCGCGCCATTGCACTGATATTCGCACAAATCAGGACGATTAGAAAGAGTTACTTTTGCAAGTTCTTTATCATAACCGGCTTTTTCAAAAGCTGTTTCCATCTCTGTTGTAATTAAGTCCAACATTGTTTTCAATTTTCTACACTCCTTTATCTCGAAACTCTTTATCATATGAATGATATTCTAACATGTATCAGTTTTCACGGCAACAAACAACTTGAAAACACTTTACATTTTACTCACTTTGTGCTAGGATAATTAAAGTTGTTTGAAACAACGATGCGTCTGTAGCTCAGTGGATAGAGCAATGCCCTCCGGAGGCATGTGCGACGGTTCGACTCCGTTCAGACGCTTTTTTCATGCTCTTTTACAATCCGTTCTTTCATATCAGGATCAAATTTTCCATTCCGCAGCATCTCAATTTCATATTTATACGGCGCATACGACTTTTTCGGATTTGCCGCCGACGGTATATATGGTGTCTCAAGAATCTTGGGAACGTCTGCAAAATCTTCGTGATGAACAATATAATTGATCGCATCAAATCCAATATGCCCGAACCCGATATTCTCATGCCTGTCTTTCGCAGCTCCCGGAACATTCTTGCTGTCATTAATATGAAATACGGCAATCTGATCTTTTCCTATAATATGGTCAAATTCTCCTATCACATCATCAAAATGATGAATAATATCATAACCACTGTCGCTCGTATGACATGTGTCAAAACAAACTCTCAATTTATCGTTATATTTTACTCCATCATAAATCCGCGCCAATTCTTCAAACGTACGGCCGATCTCCGAACCTTTTCCTGCCATTGTTTCCAATGCCACACAGCAATCCATATCCGACGTAAGAACTTCATTGAGTCCTTTTATAATCTGCTTTGTTCCGATCTCTGCACCTTCTCCTACATGAGCTCCGGGATGAAGAATAAGTGTCCGGCTTTTACAGCTCACCGTACGATCAATCTCTTTCGCAAGAAATTCAACTGCAAGGGAAAACGTCTCTGGTTTTACCGCATTTCCCAAATTAATGATATACGGAGCGTGAACAACAATCTCCCGGATCCCATGCGCTCTCATATACTCCCATGCAGGTTCGATATTCAGTTCACTGATCTCTTTTCGCCTTGTATTCTGCGGCGCCCCTGTATAAAACATAAACGTATCCGCTCCGTAAGACACTGCTTCTTTTGCTGAACCAAGCAGCATCTCCTTTCCGCTCATTCCGACATGTGATCCTATTTTCACTTTACGATCCTCCATCTCCATCTCTATATTTTTGTAAGTTTTGCAAACAACGCGAACATTTTTCGGACGCCTGCCGTATCAAACTGCACCGTCACTTCATAATCTCTTCCGCCTTCTTTAATCTCTTCCACCGTACCGTCACCGAATTTCACATGACGCACACGATCTCCGACGCCATAAGACAGTCCTTCTGATTTTTTCGCCATCAGCCCGCTTCCTTTTTGAATTGCAGCGAACACAGGCTTCTGCGAATATGCTTTTTTCCCGTAACCGCCTTGTTCTGATAGATATACCTGCTTTTCTTGCGAAGCGCCGATTTGAGAAAAATGCTTCTCTTTCTTTCCCGTATCAAGCAGTTCATCCGGCATCTCCTGAATAAAACGAGACATTCTGTTATACTGTCTTTCCCCCCTCACCATTCGCATATTGGCGCAAGTAAGCGTTAATTTTTCTTCAGCGCGGGTCACACCGACATAACAAAGTCTTCTCTCTTCCTCCAGTTCCTCGGGATCTTCTCCGCTGACCGACAGATAACTGGGAAACAATCCCTCTTCCATCCCAGCAAGATAAACATGCGGGAACTCTAATCCTTTCGCACTGTGCAGCGTCATAAGGATCACATAATCCCGTTCCTCTTCTATACTGTCAATATCAGCAACCAGCGCCACTTCCTCCAGGAAACCGCTCAAAGTCGGTTTTTCATCTCTGTCACAGCAGCTTTCTTCATACGCCGCCGCTTTACTGACAAGTTCATCTATGTTCTGTACTCTTGCTTCCATTTCTTCCGGATCATCTGCTTCCAGGCTTTCTGCATACCCGGTTTTTTCAATCACTTCAGTCAGAAGATCCGTTACTCCTGCTTCTTCCGCACGACTTTTAAAATATTCGATCAAAGCTGCAAAAGAATCTAATTTTGATATGCTTCGACCGATTCCCGGAATGAGATCCGGTGCAAGCAGCGCGTCATAAAATCCAATCCCTCTTGCTGCCGCTGACTCTTGGATCCGATTAATCGTTGTCAATCCGATTCCCCGTTTCGGAACGTTAATAATCCTTCGGGCCGCCAGATCATCTTTTCCATTATCGATTGTTTTCAAATATGCCAAAATATCTTTGATCTCTTTACGCGAATAGAAATTAATTCCTCCCACGATCTTATAAGGAATATTCATTGCAACAAACTTTTCCTCAAGAAGGCGGGACTGCGCATTCGTCCGATACAAAACCGCATGATTGCTGTAATTTGCTCCCTGCTGCACCTCTTCCTTTATATCCTGTACAATAAACTGCGCCTCATCATATGCCGTATCAAACCGACGCAGACAAATCTTCTCCCCGCTTCCGTTGTCCGTCCAAAGCGTCTTTTCCTTTCTGCCTTTGTTGTTTCGGATAACACTGTTTGCAACATTGAGTATATTTCCCGAAGAACGGTAATTTTGTTCCAGTTTGATTACTTTCGCATCTGCAAATTCTTTCTCAAAATCCAAAATGTTTCGGATATTCGCTCCGCGAAATTTATAAATCGACTGATCGTCATCTCCGACTACACATAGATTCCTGTACTTTCCCGCAAGCAGACTGACAAGCTTAAACTGCACCGTATTCGTATCCTGATATTCATCAACCATAATATACCGGAAACGTTCCTGATAGTTTTCCCTTACATCCGGCTGCGTCGTCAAAAGCTGAACGGTCTTCACCAAAAGATCGTCAAAATCCAGTGCATTATTCGCCCGAAGCTGCGCTTCATATTCTTTATACACTTTCGCGATCTTCATCTGCGCAAAATCTCCCCCGGCATTCAATTCAAATTCTTCCGGCAGGATCATCTCATTTTTTGCAGAAGAGATCACCGATAAGAGCATCCGTTCTTTAAATCGCTTTGTATCAATATCAACTTTACGGCACACTTCTTTCATAAGCGTCTTCTGATCATCTGTGTCGTAAATCGTAAACCGATTATCGTAGCCAAGGCGGTCTATGTATCTTCTCAAAATGCGTACGCACATCGAATGAAAGGTACTGACCCAGATACTTTCAGCTCCGGTACCGACAAGACGATCTACTCTCTGACGCATCTCTCCTGCCGCCTTATTCGTAAACGTGATCGCAAGAATATTCCACGGATTCACGCCCTTTTCCTCAATCAAATACGCAATCCTATGAGTTAAAACTCTTGTCTTCCCAGACCCTGCCCCTGCCAAGATCAAAAGAGGACCTTCCGTATAAAATACAGCTTCCTTCTGTGGTTCATTCAATGTGTCATATATCGCCATTTATAAGCTCCTTATCTTTCCTTTTTCTTTCTGCCCGCAACATCTGCTTCTGACTAGCATAGCACGTGTGTATTGTTCTTATTATCGAACATATTTTCGCCAAAGTCAACCTTCTTTTTTATTCCTTTTCCAAAGTCATTTTCGCTCCTCGTTCTCAGTCATTTTTATCTTTTTAATCATTTTTACTTTCACCTTACAGATTATATTTTTCACAAAACTCCTTGCTATCTAGTTTTCACTACTATATAATAAGGACATCGAGGTGATATTATGGAAATAAACATGACTGATCTGTTAAACAGCATAACAGAAGATCTTAGCAGGATCGATTACATCAAACCGAATGAAATACCGAATATTGACTTATATATGGATCAAGTGACTACCTTTATGGATGAACATCTTGCCGGAACAAAACGACATAGTGAAGATAAAATTCTGACAAAAACAATGATCAACAATTACTCAAAAAATAATCTTCTCCCTCCGTCCGTCAAGAAAAAATATTCTAAAGATCATGTCCTTCTTCTTATATTTATTTATTATTTTAAAAACATCCTTTCCATAAAGGATATTGAAACTCTGCTTTCTCCTCTGCGGGACAAATATTTCTCCGATGAAAGCACGATCAGCCTTTCCGAGCTGTATCGCGAAGTTTGCGAATTAGAGAAATCCCGCCTCAAACCGCTTTCTGAATCTGTCCAGGAAGCATACGAAAGCTCATTTTCCGCTTTTTCAAATATCGAAGATAATGCCGATCAAAATGAGCTTCGCCTTTTTGCATTCATTTGTTCGCTGAGTTTTGATGTCTACCTGAGAAAGGTTATGATTGAAAAAATTGTAGATGAACTTGCTTTGAAAAATGAAGATCCGAAAAAAAACGGAAAAGATAAATTTGACAGAAAATAATAAATGCCGGAGAGACTTGCTGATGCATCTCCGGCATTTTTA
>CAJLUP010000060.1 GCA_905209865.1 uncultured Lachnospiraceae bacterium | reverse complement strand
TTCATCCATCACACCTCCTCGACATGAATGGCGCCTTTTGGACACGCCTTCACACAATTCGGCTGCCCGCCATCAGAAATACAAAAATCACACTTGATCACTTTTTTCTTCGTCACCCGATCCGGTTTCAGAACACCAAACGGACAATTCATAACACACATAAAACAGGATCCGCATTTTGTCTCATCATATGTAACGATACCTGTCTTCGGATCTTTTTTAAGCGCTCCGCTCATACATGAGATGACGCATTCCGGTTCATCGCAATGTCTGCAGAACAACGGCCGATATGTACCGTTTTCTCCTTTTAAAATATAATTTCTCGATTCATTTTCCGGATCTGTCAGATCCAGATCATAAACCGAACCTGCCTCTTTGCGGTGAGCCTGCATACATGCGATTGAACAGTTCTTGCAGCCATCACATTTTTCATATTCTACAATAATCCTTTTCATGCACCGCCCCTCCTATATATGAAGCGCGGCGCGCTTTTCCAAGATAATCTCTTCCAACATATCTGCTGTTTTTTTTGCGTCCGACTCAATGATAACCTGCCCTCCGGTCAATTCTTTCATATCTTCTGTCAATATTTTTACTGCCTCGCTGCTTCCTGTCACAAAAGGCGGCAGTCCAAGATGAAGCGGCAGCCCTAATGCCAGACCGAAACATCCATCTGCCAAAGCCTGCTCTTCAAGCCACTGTGCAGCCGAAAGAACGAGGGGAAGCTGCGGCAGATCAACGCCGATCGCCTCTGCCAGTTCTGTAGCAACGATCTCCAGTCTACCGATCGCAAGACATGGTCCGAAATTAAGAACCGGAGGAATTCCCAGTTTTTCACATACAGCGCGAAGTTTCGGTCCGGCAAATTGTGCCGCTTCCGGTGTCATCAGTCCACAGTTTTCAATCCCGCCCGAAGAACATCCAGCCGTCAGGACGATCACATCGCGGGCAATCAGTTCTTTTGTAAGTTCTACCGTAAGAACGTCGTGACCGCCTGCCGTCAGATTCGAACATCCCACGACTCCGGCAACGCCTTTAATCTCACCTGATACAAGCAGGTCTATGAGAGGTTTCCATGTCCCACCGAGAAATTCCTTCAGCGAACCTTCACTTACTCCGGTAAGCGTATGATCATTTCCGTGTGTTTCCATCAGATTCAATTCAATCCGTTTCTCTGCCGCACAATCTCTGCCTCTTCGCTCTTTATAAGAAAGAAGTACCTTATCAATGATCTTATCCGTCACCTGCTCTCTGTTTTCAAAATCAAATTCTTCCAGTTCTGCATTCGCCTTTTTTGCCACACTATCAATACAGAGTTGTTTAATCTTCAGCTCATCGCAGATTGGTTCGATTCCCGGAAGCGTACAGTTAAATTCTGAGATTACAGCGTCGATCGCTCCTGTAGCAAGAATGGCTTCACTCGTGTAGTTATTTCCTGCATGTCCGTCAAACACTTCTTCGTAATGCGCCCCGCGAAGCTGAAGATCCTGCCCCACGCAAGTACATCCGACAAGCTTAAACCCTTTCGCTCCCGCTTCTTTTGCCTTTTTCGTAATATCTGCATCTGTCAGCCTTTCCTGAAGATAAGTAAACATCGAATGCTGATGCCCTGTGATCATAATATTGATATAATCCGGATCGATCACCCGAAGACCGACCGGCGCCATACGAAGCTTCGGTTCTCCAAGTACGATATCATTCAGAAGATTCGTCAATGTCAGACCGTAAATTCCTGTAGAAATCCCGAGTTTCAAACAATCTTTCAGCATGTCCGCCGGATCTGAATTCAGGTTTGTAGAACATTTGACAACGCCATGACAGACTTCGGATTTTGCACCGCCCGGAAGAATCCCCAGTTGTTTCCACTTTTCATATCTGGGCGCATACGCCATTTTCCTAATCAGTTTCATTTCCTCGAATTCCGGAAGATACAGATCTGCAAGAACGGCATCTGCAACTTTTTCTGCGCGGACATAGATGTCTTCCTCTTTGATCTCAAATAATTCTGCCAGACGATTCAATGTATTTTTCCCTTTTATCCCGCTTCTCTTCTGTGCTGCATTTTTCACATTTCTTGCTGTATTTTCCACAACGTGAATATAACATGCTGACCCGGACGCCACGGCGCGAAGAAAATTTCTTGCGACAATCGTATCTGCATTTGCTCCACATATTCCGCGCGGCGCTTCCGGCGTAATTCTGCACGGACCGTTTGAACATAATCGGCAGCATACTCCTTGAAGTCCAAAACCGCATTTCGTACTCTGCCCATCTACCCTGTGATGCGACGTTTCTAACGGAAGGTTTTTAATAAATCCTTCCAAAGGCTTATCTGCACTTTCACAAGTAGTACATCCATAACATTGATTCATCTGTTCTTCCTCCTTAAGATCTGAATAATTTCCTATAATTGATTGTATGTGAGTCTGTTTTCAGCGAGTATTAATAGATATTTTTAATCCACTTTGTGTCGGAAAGAAAAGTGGGCATACACCCACTTTCACAACCTATATGAATTTGTTCCTATAGATTCTGTTTCATAAATTATTTCTTTAAAATATCAGCTATTGTTTTTCGTTTCAAAAGTTCTTCTACCGAACATTGAATTTCAAGAAGTTCTCTGTGAACGAGACATCGCTCCCCGCTTTCATTTCTGACACAGGGGCGATGGACGCATTCCATCACCGCAAAATCCGGCTCAATCGCTGTCACAACATCATATAATGTAAACTCACTGCTGTCCTTTGCAAGCTGATATCCCCCTTTAGGGCCTCTTCGAATCTCAATCAGTCCGGCTTTGTTCATCTTTTGGAGGATCTTGTATCCAAATGCTACCGGGATCTGTTCAAGTTCGCATAATTCTTTTATTGTCTTCTTTCCGCCATCCTGAAGAGCTCTCACAACACGAATGGCGTAATCACTCTCTTTTGTAAAGAGCACGTCATCACCTGCTTTTCTGAAATTATATCAATGTAGACTCTTTTTGTCAACAAATCTTTCTGCATTTTGTCTTATTTTTTCTCACATTTTCTCTGTTTTTTGTAACTATTTACATAATCCTAAGGAGTTTATATTCCTCTTATTCCATACAAAGGAAAGCTCGGTATCCTTTCACAGCTTCATATACATCTGCTTTGCTTGACACTTCATAAGGAGCATGCATATTCAGCACCGCAACTCCGCTGTCGATCACTTCCATTCCGTAATTTGCCATAATATAGGCAATCGTTCCGCCGCCGCCAAGATCAACTCTGCCAAGTTCCGCAAACTGATAGGCAACCTGTGCATCGTCCATTGTCTTGCGAAGCGCCGCAATATATTCTGCATTCGCATCGTTAGAGCCGGATTTTCCTCTGCTTCCCGTAAATTTATTAAACGTGATCCCATTTGCGAAAAATGCGGAACTACGTTTTTCAAATGCTTCTGCAAACATCGGATCAAACGCTGCACTCACATCCGAGGAAAGCATCTTTGAATTACGAAGAGCGCGGCGGACTTTTAATTCTGACTCACCTTCTGTCGCTGCGATCAGCTCTGCTACCGTATTCTCAAAAAAGCGAGAATGCATTCCCGTAGCTCCGACGCTTCCGATCTCTTCTTTATCTACAAGCAGACAGCAGCCTGTCCGTTTTGCATCCGTCACATCCAGCATTGCAAACAGAGACGTAAATGCACATACACGGTCATCCTGCCCATAAGATAAGTTCATACTTCTGTCAATTCCGCAGTCTCTGGCTTTTCCCGCCGGAACGATCTCCAACTCCGCTGAATAAAAGTCTTCCTCTTCTATATCATACATTTCTTTTAAAATATTCATCACATTTTTCTTGACAGCGTCTTTCTCTTCTTTCTGCAGATCATCCGCCTTGTCGATCGGACAGTTTCCAATCAAAAGATCCAGTTTCTCTCCTTCAATCACCTGCGACGCTTTCTTTTCCAACTGTTCCTGTGCAAGATGGACAAGAAGATCTGTGATCACGAATACCGGATCTGTCTCTGCTTCTCCGATGGATACTTTTACCGTTTCTCCATTCTTTTTAACAATCACTCCGTGTAAAGCAAGAGGCTGTGCCACCCATTGATATTTTTTTATACCGCCATAGTAGTGCGTATCAAGATAAGCAAAATTTTCATTTTCATAGAGCGGATTTTGTTTCACATCAATACGAGGTGAATCGATATGAGCCCCCAAGATATTCATTCCTTCAGAAATCGGTTTCTCTCCGATTCGAAAAAGAACAAGCATCTTATTCATATTCACTGTATACACTTTGTCTCCGGCTTTGAGTGTTTCCCCTGATGCTAATACTTCCTCAAGTTCCCGGTATCCTGCTTTCCTTGCCATATTTACGCTAAGTTCCACACATTCCCGTTCCGTTTTTCCGGCATCAAGACAGTGTTTATATTTGTCATTAATTTCTTTGAGTTCCTCTTTTTGTTCCCTGCTATAGGACGTCCATATATTTTTTCTGTCCATAAGATAACCCCCTTCTTTATTTCAAAATTATTTTCTTTTTTATTATATACGATTTCTCTAGATTTTAAAAGCAAACATCCATTATTTCTCTTTTTATGGATCATAAAAACGCAGTCCTGAAAAATCAGAACTGCGTTTTTTATTAAGCCGGAAATCAGACTTGAACTGACGACCCCTTCATTACGAGTGAAGTGCTCTACCTGCTGAGCTATTCCGGCATAAAGTTCGTATCAACACGAACCTTATTTATTATATCTTATTTTGTTATAAATTTCAACTACTTTTTTAGTTTTTTCACTGCCCCAGCTAATCCCCCAACGACTCCTCTGCATCCACTCCGATCACTCTAACAGACAATCAAGACGTTATGGGGAAACTGTTACATTTTTTCCGTTTTTACCTTTTCATCTGCACCCTGTCCATCCGCTTTCATATGAACGGTCAACTGATTATACGGAATCTCGATTCCTTCTTCATCAAAAGTAAGTTTGATCTCTTCTAAAATCCTCCATCTTGTCGTCCAATACTCATCTGTCTTAACCCACGCCCGAAGTCCGATCACAACAGCGCTGTCTCCAAGAGAATCCACAAACACCCTTTTCTCTTCATCCTGTATGATTGAAGGATCATCACACAGTTTTTCCTCTACGATCTGTTTCGCCTTCCTTAAATCTGCCTCATAAGAAATCCCTACTTTCAAATCCAGTTTTCGCTCAGGTCTTGCTGTTACATTTGTAAGGCTGTTGTTCGTCAGAATGCTGTTTGGAACAACAACCGTCTGGTTATCGATCGTAGCCAGCTTTGTATAAAATATCTGAATTTCCTTTACTGTTCCCTCAATATTTTCCTGCGTTACGATAATATAATCGCCCACAGTAAACGGCTTCAAGATCAAGATTAAAATACCGCCTGCGAAATTGGACAAACTCCCCTGGACAGCCAAACCGATCGCAACACCTGCCGAAGCAATCAAAGCCGCTACTGACGAGGACTCCACCCCAAAGTTGGTCGCGATCATAAAGATCAGGATCGCATATAAACTGAATTTAATTACCGAATCAATAAACTGCTTCACGCCTGCATCGACATTACTTCTCTCAAATGATTTTCGGATCACTTTTCGAATCCATTTGATCACCTTACTTCCGATAAAGAAAAAGATAAGAGCAAGAACAACTTTAATTCCGAAACTAATCAAATTCGGAATATTATCTTGAAAGAACTCGATAAATCGATTCACTTCTTCAGTCGCCTCTGCCTTCACCTCTCCGGCAGTCTCGAGGACATCTTTCATATCCTGCTGAGATGTGCTTCCCGTCCCCACAGCTGACAGGAAACGGTTTCCTATTTTTATTCCTTTTATAACCTGTGCATACATTCCGCGATTCTCCTTCCGTTTTCTGTACTTTTACAGCCTGATCCTACCCGCCGTCTTTTTATTCACCATGACAGCATTTATCCTGACATCACTTATGTCTAACAGGATTCCGCCCCGGCACCATTTATTCTACCCGTATTTTGTCCGACATCGCTCCTTCCGACGTTCCGTCTGGCGACGCCCATTCCGGCAGTGTCCTTCCTGTCAGCATTCTTACACGAATAACATTTATTTCAATGCAAGAAACGCACATAAATTGCCTCTTTTATCTCCTGTTTCCCGATGAGAATATAAAATCTTGCTGTTACAGTGAGTACATACATTTGTAACTGCAATATGCTCCGGTCTGATCCCGGATTCGCGAAAGATCAATTCATTTGCCTTCCACAAGTCAAGCTGATATTTTCCGTTTCTTTTTCTATAAAATAAACGCTCCCACTCTTTCTCATCAAATGCATTTTTAAACTGATCAATCACATCCCCGCTCACTTCATAGCATTGCTGACATATGGACGGACCTACCGCCGCCAATATGTCCGACGGATCAGACCCAAATCGATCGCACATAATCCGAACTGTCTCTTTTCCGATCTTTCCAACCGTTCCTCTCCAGCCTGAATGACTCAATCCGATCACTTTCTTCACCGGATCAACAAAATAGAGCGGAACGCAATCCGCGTAGGAAGTAACAAGACAAATTCCGGGCACGTTCGTCACAAGACCGTCTACATCTGAATAATTCCGTTCTTTCAGAGTTCCTTTTCCTTTATCTTCCTCTGTAACAACACGCACATTTGTCGTATGCGTCTGTCTGGACAAAACCATATTCTCGCAGTCTGTCCCGATCGCCGCCGCTATCCTTCTAAAATTTTCCAAGACCGCATCTCTGTCGTCTCCTCTGTCAAAGCTAAGATTCAAAGACGCATAATACCCTTCGCTCACTCCGCCCATCCGCGTTGAAAACGCATTTCGCACAATGCCGGTCTTATCAAACATCGGATAAGTTAAAAAGGGAGTCTGCCCGCACACTTCATCAAAAATATGTTCTTCGTTTTTATAGATCAATCCTAAACTCATACGATCACCCCGTAAATGCATTTTTTATATGCATGATTTCTGTTCCTTCCACCCCGATCACATCAAAACGGCACGGCTCATCCCCGATACCATGCTGCACTGTATAATACATGGCACACCGAAAGATCTTCTTTTGCTTTCTTAAATCAACCGCTTCCAACGGACTTCCTGCCTGCTTTCCCGAACGGTATTTTACTTCACAAAATACATAACAATCTCCGTCTTTCGCGATAATATCAATCTCTCCGCTCCGACATCTATAATTATACTCCAACAGCTCATATCCGTTTTGTTCCAGATAATATCCTGCCGCCTGCTCATACGCCGTTCCGACAGATCTGTTATTTCTTTTCATTCTTTGATCCATTTTACCACATTCTTATTGCTTTTTTCTTCTGTCATATTTTGTTTTCAAATATTTTTCACAGTTTATTGTTCTGAAATAAAATTTTTAATAAAAGAACGTCTGTGAATAGAACTTGCCCCGACACGCCTGAGCGCTTCAATATGACTTTGAGATCCATATCCTTTATTATGAGCAAAACCATATTCAGGAAGAATCTCGTCATACTGCATCATTAGTCGGTCTCTTGTCACCTTTGCAATAATACTTGCCGCGGCGATCGAAACACTTTTTGCATCTCCTTTGATGATCGGCACTTGACGATATGGTATACCAGGAATCGTAACCGCATCGTTTAGAAGAAGATCCGGAACAACCGAAAGCTGCTCCACCGCTTTACGCATCGCTTCATAGGTTGCCTGTAATATATTGATCTCGTCAATTCTTGCAGGACTTGCCATCCCGACGCCGACTGCCACCGCCTTTTCCATAATTTCATCATAGAGCGCTTCTCTTCTGGATGCCGAAAGTTTCTTTGAATCATTCAAATATAAAATCTCACAATCTTTCGGCAAAATAACCGCGCCTGCCACGACCGGACCTGCCAAAGGTCCCCGCCCCGCTTCGTCTATCCCGCATATCATTTTTGCATCTTTGTATTTTCTCTCATAACTTTGCATGCGAGAAAGGCGCTCCCGCTCTAAGCGAAGCGCCTCTTCTTTTTTTCGATAGGAAGCGATCAGTTTCTGAACGCCGCTGCGCGCATCATCGCCATACATATCATACAATTCTGCGCGTCTGTTCCCATCCGCCTGTTCAAACTCTGCTTTAATCTGTGCGATACTTTTACTCATGTTTTATCACTCCGAATTTATCAAACGGCCAAATCCGTATCCACGCGCGTCCCATCAATTCATTTCTATGGATCGCGCCTACATCAGAAACCCGGCTGTCCTGACTGTTATTCCGGTTATCTCCCATTACAAAATATTCGTCTTCCCCGAGAGTAATCGGTTCTGCCGCCATTCCTGCTTCTTCTATTATTTCATTTCCATAATGCTCATCAAGCTGTTTTCCGTTTATATAAATATATCCGTCTACAATCTGAACTGTTTCTCCCGGAAGTCCGATGATCCGTTTAATATAGTAAGTATTTTTTTCATACCGGTACGGAAATACAACGATCTCGTAACGCTGCGGTTCTCGAAAACGATACGAGATCTTATCTACAACAAGATGATCTCCGTCCGACAGTGTCGTTTCCATAGAAGAACCACTTACCTGCGTTCTCTGTCCGACAAATGTAACGATCAGATAAGATGCCGCCACAATCAATAAAATCGATATGATCCATCCTGCAAGTTCTTTTATTACATCTTTCATTCAAGTCAACCTCTGCTATACAAACATCTTTTCGCTGTCATTCTTTTGCAGCTTCCGCTGTTCTCCCCAGCCTCTGCTGTTCACGCATTTTTCCTGTTCTGTACGTTTCTTTGTTCCGTAAATACTATGGACGCTCCAAAGAGATCCGTCCTAATTTTCCGCTTCGGAAATCATCAAGAAGAATCGCCGCAGCTTTCTCTGTGTCAAGCTCACTTCCACGTACAACACAATGTCTGCTCTTTGCAATAGAAGCAAGACATTCATATCCATCTTCCGAATGTTCGATACTATATTTTTCTTCCAGCACTCCCGGATATTTTGCATTCAAAAATTTGATCAGTTCTGTAGAAAGCTCCTCTGTCTGAAGGATCTCATCTTTGATCGATCCGATAAAAGCCAGTTTTTTTCCGACTTCCTGATCTTCAAATTTCGGCCACAAAATTCCCGGTGTATCAAGAAGCTCCACGTTTTTATTCAGTCTGATCCACTGCTTTCCTTTCGTAACTCCGGGCTTATTTCCTGTCTTTGTACACGCTTTTCCTGCAAGAGAATTAATAAACGTAGATTTTCCGACATTCGGGATGCCTACAACCATCGCCCGGACAGGTCTGTTTAAAATGCCTCTTTTCCTGTCTCGTTCTGTCTTTTCTTTACATGCTTCCTGAATCGCAGCACGAATCTGGTTCATCCCCCCGCCTTTTTTAGAATTCACCTTTACGGCAGAATATCCCTTTTCTTTAAAATACTCGATCCATTCGTCATTGAGCCGTTCTTCTGCAAGATCTGATTTATTCAATAAGATCAGACGCGCCTTATTTTTCCCCAACTCATCAATGTCCGGATTCCTGCTGCCAAGCGGAACCCGCGCATCTACAAGCTCAATGATCAGATCGATCAATTTTATATTCTCCTGCATCATTCTGCGGGCTTTCGTCATATGCCCCGGATACCATTGAAAATGCATGAATCGCCCTCCTAAAATCAATCTGAGACAAAACCGATCTCAGACCACGGTTTTATAACAAACCAAACTTTTCCGTAAATATCTTTTTTCTTAATCTTACCAATCGCTTTTTCCCTGCTGTCATCACTGGCAGTATCATTATCCCCTAAAAAGAAATATTCTTCTTTTCCTAACTTGACCGGTTCGGATGCGGTTCCCGCATATCCGATATCAGATGCGTACTCTTCTTTCAGAGGTTTTCCATTGATAAGCAGCTCTCCTTCTTTGATCTGCACTGTCTCTCCGGGAAGACCTACGATCCTCTTTACAGAATACAGATCGCCCCCATCTTTTTGAAACGCTGCAATATCTCCTCTCGAAGGATTTTTTATATTATAAATAAAGTGATTTATCATCACGACATTTCCATTTTTCAAAACCGGAGACATGGAATCTCCGATCACATTCACTCTCTGCCCGAATGCCGCCACAAGGAAAACAGCCGTCATACAGACGAGTAAAAGTTCTACTGCCCACAAAACAATCCCCTTTGCGCTGTTTCTGTTTCTGCCCCAGCGTTTACCGGAAGACCGCTTTTCCCTTTTTTCATTTTCAAAGCGCAGTTCACGCTGTTTGGAACTTTTCCCTTGTTTTCTTCCCGCTCCCCGCACATTTGTATTTTTACGTTTCTTCCGAAAGTCTAACTCTCCCATAGCCCCTCCGCTTCAATCGCTTCCGCGACTGTCCGCTTCTATCAACTTTCCTTTCCCGCTGCCGGGAAATCCCGAAAATCTTTCTTAATATTTTAAAAAGGGACAATATACAAATTTGTAATTGTCCCTCTCACTGGTTACTATTTTACTAATTCTTTTACTTTTGCAGCTTTTCCTACACGTTTTCTCAAGTAG
>CAJLUP010000059.1 GCA_905209865.1 uncultured Lachnospiraceae bacterium | reverse complement strand
CAAGTCTTGATACATTCGGATAGATCAAATTATACAAAAGGATCACCGCCAAAAGGATCACCGCCAATACCGCATATAGAAATATAATCCGAATATCTTTTGTCACCAAATACATCGTGCCGAAAGCAGCAAACTGCAAAAGAAACATCAATACGTCCTGCCGGATCAAAACCTTTTTTTCTTCATCTTCATAATTTCTTGTAAATATAGAGAAACATGAAAAGGTATAGGCTGCCATAAGTACGATGATTACATATTTTGATAATTCAACGATAATATTTACCACGTTATCTCTCCTACCGTTAACCGGCTCCACTATAATACGCCGCGTTTAAAATGTTCCTGTGTATAATCAAACGACGGCTTTTCTCCAAATGAGCCGATCACTTGTTTCAATACTTTTTTTACTTCTTCTTTCCGCTCCGCTCCGAATCGAATCCGAAGTCTTTTCGGATCCAGTTCCTCAATCCGATCTTTCTGATTTCCTAAATATAACGGAGCGCTGTTGTAAACAACATTATAACATTCATCACAACGAGTCTGAACAAGGAACTCTTTTCCAATCCGATCTTTCATTCGTATACAGGAAGGCTTCTTTATACACTTTCCTCTTGTTTTCATAATACACTGTGCTGAAATCATAACCGGGCGATATCCATATACTGTAAGCTCCGCATTTTTGATTCCGAGTTTTTCCAGCTCCCGTTCATTTAATTCCGCCGGAGCAGTAAATTCAAAAATGCCGTTTTTCTTCAAAAAACTTTTTGCAAACCGGTTAAACACATATAGATTATCATCCGAAATCACTTTTTTGTCAAATTCTAATTGACAAAGCAGTGCATATTGTTCCCAATTTCGAATAAGGACTCCTTCCAGATCCGCTGCTGCAGCCCGCGCAAGACATTGTCTGATCCGTGCTTCGCTTCCCTCTCTGAAGATATGCGGAAGAGCGAGAAAGCGCTCAACTTTTTTTTCTTTTAAAGCGTCGATTTCTGCAAAAATATTATCTTGAAACAGATTACTCTCGATATAAACACGCACGATCTCTGCGCCCTCTTTTGTTTCTTCTAAAAAGGCGTTTACTGCCGAAAGCTGTTCTTTTGTTTCTAAAAGAACGGAAAAGGATAAAGGAGTATTCCCTTGTTTCTCTTCCCTTTCAGCCTCTGTTTCAGACTTACATTCTTCCCATTTCTTTTCGAAAGAGTCCTCACGGAAATCGTGTCCCGCGAGAGTCTCACACAACCCACTTACCGCAGCTCTTCTTAAATCATTGAGCTGTTTAATCGGAAGGAAAACCATTTCGTCCATTTGAATATCTAACGATTCAAACGAAAATGGAGTATTCCCTAATTTTTCGATCTGCACCGCAATCCGCTTTTGATCCATCGGCTGCTTCTGCGCCTGTTCAACAAGCCCGGCTGAATGCACAGTATATACGCTTTCCCCACAGCGCAACGTCAAACTTGCCGGCTTGCCTTCCCTAAGTTCCAGATGCCCTTTTATTTTCCGCTTTGCATCATTGTCTATATATTGACTATGAACAGAAGAAATCAGAAATTCATTTCTCACTCTGCTAATGACCATGCCTGGTTTTACATGCACCTGTTTTTGTACGAGCATGGAAAAGGGTTCTCCCTTTTTCTGATCTTTTCCAACTGTATAGTTTCCTGAAATATCCAAAACATCTCCTGCATGAAGATCAGTAAGAAGGATTCCTGTAATCTGTCGGCCTTTTTGTCCTTTCACTTTAACCGCAGGAACACCCGCATGATTCGGACGGTCAACCGACATCATATTCTGTCCGTTATGCTGCCTGTAATAACCTTTTGAAAAGCCACCTCTGTTATACAGATCCATTAAAGCCGATTGATCCTTCGGGTCAACCTTGTATCCCTCTCTTCCTTTTTTCATGTACAGGTCTGTATATTTTCGGTACATCGCGGTCACTGCCGCAACATATTCCGGTTTTTTCATACGTCCTTCGATCTTAAAAGAATCAATCCCGGCTTCTGCAAGATCAGGAATATATTCCAATGTACAGATATCCTTCGGACTTAAATAATACTTTTTTTCTCCTTCTACCGTATAAGGAAGTCTGCATGGCTGCGCGCACTGTCCTCGATTTCCGCTTCGGCCTCCGATTAAGCTGCTCAAAAGACATTGTCCTGAATAACAATAACAAAGTGCTCCATGAACAAAACATTCTACTTCTAAGCCTGTCTCTTCTTTTATCCTTCTGATTTCGGAAAAAGACAGTTCTCTTGCCGGAACAACCCTGGAAATTCCTTGTTGTTTCATAAATGCCGCCCCACGATATCCAGTAATTGTCATCTGCGTACTCGCATGAATATCCATCTTTGGAAAATGTTCTCTTACAAATTCCAACACTCCGATATCCTGTACAATCACTGCATCTAATCCGGCTTTATAAAGGGGATTCAGATATGCATATAATTCAGAAATTTCCTGATCTTTTAATAATGTATTTACTGTGAGATAAAACTTTTTTCCATAGATATGCGCTTCCTTGATCGCTTCGATCAACTCTTCTTCTGTAAAATTATCTGCATATGCTCTTGCTCCAAACCTCGGTCCTCCGGCATATACAGCATCTGCACCGGCATTGACTGCCGCCTTAAAGGATGCATAAGATCCGGCCGGCGCCAAAATCTCTATCGGGGTTTTTCCCATACTGACTCCTTCCCTGTACAGTCGTTCTTCTTTTTTAGAACAAACAACTGTATCTCTATTCTGTATCGAAAAGAAACAGGCTGCCATGTAACTGACAGCCTCTTTTTTATCTTCTGCGATTTTTCATCTCGGTTTCAAGTTTTACAATCTGCATCTGCAGATCGTTATTCTCTTCTTTGAGTTTTGCCAACTCTTTTTCCGCATTTTCCAATTTTATCTGTGCTGAGATAAGTTCGTGTTTCAGATCATACATCTCCTTATCTTTTAACTCAATATCGCTTTCCAACGAATCTCCCTGCTTTTTCGCTTTGAAATAATCGTCGGCAATGTTAAGGGCGAGAAGTACATTCCTTGTGTCAGCGCTCTGTTTCCTGTATCCTTCACTATTTGTACATTCTGTTATCTTATGATTTAAGTAGGAAGACACTTTCTGCAGATACTCTTCGCCCTCAAATCCGCTCAAAGTATATACTTTTCCCCCGATCAATACTTCCGTAAAATGTTTTGCTGAACTCATAGCTTCCTCCTCGCGTTTCTTAAAACTTATTATAAACTATTTAGCGACAAAAACCAACTACTTTTTTCGAAACTATTACTCTGCAAAAGAATCGATTCCTAAATGGCGGTATGCCAATTCTGTGACCATACGCCCTCTCGGAGTCCGCTGGATAAATCCATTCTTTAAGAGATACGGTTCATATACGTCTTCCAATGTGCCTGCGTCTTCCGAAATTGCCGCTGCAAGAGTATCTAATCCAACCGGACCGCCCTGAAACTTTTCGATCATTGTAAGAAGGATAGTCCGGTCAATATGATCTAACCCATATTTGTCAACATCAAGAAGGTCAAGCGCATAATCAGCTACTTTTTTTGTAATCTTACCGTCATATTTTACTTGCGCAAAATCTCTTACACGTTTTAAAAGCCGGTTAGCAAGTCGGGGTGTTCCACGGGAACGGCGCGCCAGTTCCAGCGCTCCCTCCTCTTCAATCTCAACGTTTAAGACGGATGCCGAACGCAAAATAATCATTTTTAGTTCTTCCGGTGTATATAATTCCAAACGGTGCATTACTCCGAAACGATCTCGAAGAGGCGCCGTCAACATTCCGGCTCTTGTTGTTGCGCCGACTAATGTAAATTTAGGCAGATTCAGTCGAATTGAACGGGCGCCGGATCCTTTTCCGATCATAATATCAATGGCAAAATCTTCCATTGCAGGATAAAGAACTTCCTCTACCTGACGATTCAGTCTATGAATCTCATCGACAAACAAAACATCCCCCTCCTGCAGACCGTTTAAAATTGCTGCCATTTCTCCCGGTTTTTCAATCGCCGGCCCGGACGTTACCTTCATATGCACGCCCATCTCATTCGCAATAATTCCGGCAAGTGTTGTCTTTCCAAGACCCGGAGGACCATAAAAGAGTACATGATCAAGGGATTCTCCTCGCGCCTTTGCCGCCTCAATATAAATGCCAAGTGTCGCCTTTGCTTTTTCCTGACCAATATATTCAGAGAGGCGCTGTGGCCGTAATTCTCCTTCAATCTTAATATCTTCCTCTAAATTCTCAGTCGTTATGATTCGTTTTCCCATTACCGTCCATTAGTTCCTTTCTGCCTCTTTCTGTTGTCTCCTTTTCAGCCTTTCTTTTCCCTCTTAGAAAAGATATTTCAGCGCTTCTTTCAACAGATCTTCCACTGTTTGGCATTGATCAGATGCCTTTTTCACTGCGCGGAGACTTTCTGCGCTCGTATATCCCAGCGCAACCAGCGCCTGCACTGCTTCTGACTGTATTTCGTTTGAAACAGCCTGAAGAGAATCTGTACGTTTATCTTCTTCAGGATGTGCAGCATGATCGAGCATCTTTTCAATATCCACTTTATCCCGAAGTTCTACGATTAACTTCTCTGCAGTTTTTTTCCCGATTCCCGGAGCAGAGGAAATCATTTTCACATCCCCTGACATAATTGCAAATCGCAGATCATCAGGCGACATACAAGACAGTATATTCAGACCTCCTTTCGGTCCGATCCCGCTTACTCCGATCACAAGACGAAAGATTTCCAGATCATCTCTTGTCAAAAAGCCAAAAAGCTGCATAGCATCTTCTCTTACATTTAAATAGGTATGCAGTTTGACTTCATTTCCTGCCGGAGGTAAAAGCGCTAATGCCTGATGGGGCATAAACACTGCGTATCCAATGCCTCCTACATCAACAACCGCCTTTTCTTCCTCAACTGCGGCAAGCTCACCTCTTATATATGAAATCATATTTTCTATTCCTTCAACCGTAAATTTTTAATTCGTTTCAGCACTTCCCCGGAAAGTATTCCAATCACCATTCCGGTCAAAAGTCCTGCAACTAAAAGAACCGGGAAATAATATCCCACTTCGTATGTTTGAACAACAGCCATGGCAACAGCAAGCTGCCCGATATTATGAAAAATCCCTCCCCAGATACTAACGCCGACTACAGAAAATTTTCCCGTTTTCTTTACAATTCCCATGACTGACAAACTCAAAAGTCCGCCTGCAAGACTATAAAAAACAGCAAAGAGATTGCTGAATATAAATCCGCCTAATACAATGCGGACAACAGATAAGAGCAGAGCATCTTTCCATCCCATTTTATATAAAACAAGGATGGTGACGAGATTGGCAAGTCCCAGTTTCACACCCGGAATTCCAAACTGAATCGGAATTAGCATCTCTACATAGCCTAAAATCAATGCTAATGCCGTAAATATACCGAAATATGCAGCTCTGTTTCTCAATCTGTTCTCTCCTGTCTACTGCGCAATTCCGTCAAGCTGTCCTTTCTTTTCACTTTCTATCGACAGGACTACTTTATTCGGAAGGCATATGATACTTTCTCCATTGCGGCTGATCCTCTTATGACGAACGCAGATCTGATCCGGGCAATCTGCCCATTCCATGAAGACAGCTCCGTCTTTGATCAAAACTTTATTTGTGTCGTTCACTTTAACTGTCTTTTCCTCAGATAGTCGGTACGTTCCAAAAAGCTTTCCATCTACAGTAATTTTTAATTTAGCTTCATCACCTGCCGGACGCAGACATTGAAATCCAAACGCCGCCAAAGCAATGAGCAGGACACCCACAATAAGAATCTTGTCATTTTTCTTCATATTTTACCTCACATCCCGATCGGAGTCCTGCTTCGCCAGTTTGCTTTCTGTCTCCTGATCCAACTATGCTTCAAAACGTACCGTTATGATCTTACGCGGACATTTTTCTGCACATACGCCGCAATTCGTACATTTATCGGCATCAATATGAGCCAAAAAGTTATTGACCGTAATCGCTCCAGCTTCACAATTCCGTTCACAGAGACGGCATCCGATACACCCTGCCTGACAGACGTCCATCAGTGCTTTTCCCTTTTCATTAGAGTTACACTGTACGAATGTTTTCTGTTTATACGGAATTAATTCAATCAGATGCTTCGGACAGGCTTCCACACATTTTCCACAGGCTTTACATGCTTCTTTATCAACTACCGCAATCCCGTCAACAATATGGATCGCGTCAAACGGACATGCCTCTACGCAGGATCCATAACCGAGACATCCATATGAACAGCCTTTCGCTCCTGCATCCTGCATCTGGCTTGCCATGATACAGTCTTTGATTCCAAAATATTCATATTCTGTTTTTGCTTTTTCACATGTTCCGCCGCACTTTACGAACGTAACTTTCCTCTCATTTGCCGAAGCATCCACGCCCATGATCTTGCCGATCTTCTCCGCCACAGGAGCGCCTCCAACCGGACATCCTCCGACATCTGCCTTTCCCTGAACGATAGCAGACGCAAGTCCTGAACAGCCGGCATATCCGCAGCCTCCACAGTTATTTCCCGGCAAAGTATTAAGGATTGCCTCTTCTCTTTCATCAACTTCAACAGCAAATTTCTTACCGGACACGCCTAAGAAGATGCCGATAAACAACCCTGCCCCGCCGACGATCGCGGCAGCTAAAAGAATCGCTGTTATATTCATTTTATTGCACCTCCTATATTAATCCTGAAAATCCGCAAAATGCGATTGCCATCAATCCGGCAGTCACAAGAACGATCGGGGTTCCCTTGAAAGATTCCGGAACGTCATTATGTTCAATTTTTTCCCGGATCCCCGCCATCAAAACGATTGCGACAAAAAATCCTGCGGCTGTGGCAAACCCATTCACAACTCCGGTCAGAAGTCCCATACCGACACTTTTTTCATAATATCCATTCTGCACATTCGTCAGAGCCACGCCAAGAACTGCACAGTTTGTTGTAATAAGCGGAAGATACACACCAAGCGCATTATATAACGGAGGCATTATTTTCTTCAAAAACATCTCTACAAACTGAACAAGCGCAGCGATGACCAAAATAAATACAATCGTATTCAAGTATTGAAGTTCTCCGCCTAAGATTTTCGGATTTCCGAGAATAAATTTATAAATCAATCCAGTTACAAAGGAAGCGATCGTAATAACAAATACAACAGCTCCGCCCATTCCTGCCGCAGTTTTTACGTTTTTAGAAACCCCTAAAAACGGACAGATTCCGAGGAACTGGCTGAGGACAACATTATTTACAAAAGCAGCGCCGACCGCGATTAAAAGTAATTCCTGCATTTATGCCTCCTCCTCTTCTTTTTCATTTTTTATTTCTTTTTTCTTTATCTCTTCTTGTTTTGCAGTTGTCTCTGTAAGATGTCCGCCGCAGATTCCTTTGCTTGCACAAGCGGCGCATCCGTCCGCGCATCCTGCCGATGCAGGAACTTCTTTTCCTTTTTTCGCGATATTTGCCTTCACTTTATTCTGAAGAGCCACTAAACATGCCAAAACAAAGAATGCTCCCGGAGCAAGAACAAAAATTGTAAGCGGTTCATAAGATTCCGGCATAACGCGAATACCAAAGATTTCTCCTGCGCCCAGCAATTCTCTTACAATACCGATTGATGTGAGTCCGATCGTAAATCCAAGTCCCATACCGATTCCGTCAAAAACAGACGGAAGTACCGGATTTTTCGATGCATAGCTCTCCGCTCTTCCTAAAATGATACAGTTTACAACAATAAGCGGGATATACAGTCCGAGAGCTTTGTAAAGTCCCGGAACAAATCCTGCCATAAGGAAATCTACAATCGTAACAAAGGAAGCTACGACAACGATAAAAGCCGGCATTCTGACAGAATCCGGAATCACTTTCCGAAGCATGGATATCAGCATATTTGACATAACGAGCACCGCTGTTGTAGAAAGTCCCATACCGATTCCATTAATGGCAGACGTTGTGACCGCAAGCGTCGGACACATTCCAAGCATAAGTACAAAGGTAGGATTTTCTTTTACAATTCCATTATAAAGACGTTCTGCACACTTATTCATTGATAGCGCCTCCTAACTCTGTTTGATAATAGACAAGAGCCGAATCAACCGCATTCGTCACAGCGCTTGTTGTAATTGTAGCGCCGCTGATCGCATCGATCTTATCTTCACCTTTTTCTCCGTTTTTTGTATAGGAAAATTTTTCTACTTTTTTATCTCGAAACTGATCTTTAAACTCAGCATCTTTCGCTTTCATTCCAAGACCTGCGGTCTCGCCGATGGACAACATCTCGATCCCTTTCACGGTTCCGTCCGAGGCGATGCCTACAGAGATTTCAATATCGCCGCCATAACCTTCATGGGATGTAACGTTAATCACATAGCCGATCGTCTCTCCGTTTTTATCGACAGCTTCTGCAACTTCCGTAATATCGTCCGTATAGCCATTTTCTTTCAAAATTTCAGCTGCTTCTTTTTCATCAAACGCTTCATATGTTTTAAATTCCGAAGCTTCGGAGAGCACTGTTTGAAACGCTTTTTGTTTTGTGCGCTCTTGCGCCTGAGCGATCGGTTCTTTAGTGACATCATAAACAATGCCAAGCAAAAAACCGGAAACAACTGTTATTGCAGTTAAAATCAATGTATTTTTTATAATTTTATTCATTATTTTTCCCCTCCTTTACCAAACGGTTTCGGAAGAGTAATCTTCTCGATCAACGGAACTAAAAGATTACTGATGATGATCGCATAAGAAACGCCTTCTGCAGAAGCTCCAAACAAACGGAAGAGTCCTGTCAGGATTCCCATGCAGATACCATATAGAATCTTTCCCTTACTAGTGATCGGTGACGTTACATAATCTGTCGCCATAAACCAAGCTCCAAGCATCAATCCTCCGCCGCACAGATGAGCAGTTATGTACCATGGATCAAATCCATTTCCGCCAAAAATTGTGATAAACACAACAAATGATAAAAGATAAGATCCCGGAATTCTAAGATCGATCACCCCGGTCAGAATCAAAAACATTGCTCCGATCATAATAGCGATCACTGACGTTTCACCGATCGTACCTCGCACATTTCCAAGAAGCATATCCATTGTGTTGACAACATTTCCGCTTTTCAGCTCTGCAAGAGGAGTCGCTCCTGTCACCCCATCATACACAAAATAAGTCATCTTTTGGGTAAAACAGATCAGCAGAAAGCACCTTGCCGCCAATGCCGGGTTCATAAAATTCTGTCCTAATCCGCCAAAAAGCTGTTTTACTACTACGATTTTACACCCATCCACCACGGAAGTGTCGGTGGAAGATTCAAAGCGAGCAGAAGACCGGTCACAACTGCGCTGAAATCTCCGATCGTAACCGGCTTATGCATTATTTTTTCATAAATATATTCAGAAAGTACAGCCGCAGCCGTTGTTGCTGCAACTAAGATCCACGCATTTTCATGTCTGAAATTCCAAATTCCGAACACCGTTGCCGGAAGCAGCGCAATCACAACGAGCAGCATGATGTTACTGCTTTTTATTTTGTCACGAATATGCGGGGATGCTGATACATGATAATTCTCATTCAATTTTACTCACCTCTCTCATTTTTTCCTTTTGTTTGCAAGCGCGATCTTTCTCATCGAGCCGATCGCCTGCTTTAACGGGCGTTTTGCCGGACAGACATAACTGCACGAACCACATTCCACACATTCAAGACCATTCATTGCCACAAACGCTTCTTCGTTATGTCTTTGAGCCAGATCAGCAAGTCGAGACGGTATAATACGGCTTGCACAGACATCAACACATCTGGCGCAATTAATGCAGGCTGTCTCCATACTTTTCGCAACAATATCTTCCTTAAACGCAAGAATCGAAGAAGATGTTTTTGTCACAGGAGCTTCTGCACTTACCATAGCAAATCCCATCATCGGTCCCCCTGAGATCAGTTTTTCCGGCTGCTGTGAAAATCCTCCCGAAGCTTCAACTAATTCCATATGATTCGTTCCAAGAAGAACTTTGAAGTTGCCAGGCGAATTTATCGCGTCACCACTTACAGTAACGACACGTTCCATAAGCGGTTTGCCTTCTGCAACTGCCGTATTGATTCCGATTAATGTTTCTACATTATCAACAATACATCCTGCATCTGCCGGAAGCATCGAAGAATTGATTGCACGTTTGGTCACAGCATAGATCAACTGGCGCTCTGCTCCCTGCGGATATTTTGTCATGAGCGTTTTCACTTCCATATTTTGTTCATCTTGTGTTTCTTTCTTTAATTTCTCAATGCAGTCTTTCTTATTATCTTCTACAGCAAAGATTCCTTTCGCATTTGGAAAAAGGGAAAGAACAATACGCATGCCATTTACAAGTTCTGCCGTATTCTCCAACATTCTACGGTAATCCGCTGTAATATATGGTTCACATTCTGCACAGTTGGCAATAATATATTCTATCTTTTCCGGCTCTTTCGGGGAAAGTTTTACCTTTGTAGGGAATCCTGCCCCTCCCATTCCGACAATCCCTGCCTCTCCGATTTTTTCAATAATTTCTTCCCGCGTCATTTCCGAGAAAGGCTTCACTTCCGGATAATCGATTTCCGTATATTCACCGTCGTTCTCAACGATGATACACTCTGTTTTTGTACCCGCCGGATTGAATCGATACTCCATCCCTTTCACGGTTCCAGATACCGAAGCGTGGATCGGAGCGGAGACAAAACCTCCT
>CAJLUP010000058.1 GCA_905209865.1 uncultured Lachnospiraceae bacterium | reverse complement strand
ACAGCGAAAACCCGCTAACCACAAGGGCTAACGGGTTTCGTTGTTTTATAGTTATCTAAAGGAATGAGAGTAAAGTGTGATATCCTTGTTCAGGGGATATCATTACTTTTATGAGGGGGGATAGTTGCTAATCAACTATCTGACATTTAGTATAAAGAGAAAATATGTCTAAAGTATGTTGAAAGAATAAAAGAACACGAAAATTTCTAAACAGAAGATTAATAAAATGGAAAAAACCGAAAAAGTTAAAATATCTGCCAAATTTTCTTCTGGAAACGTCGAGGGATTAGGAATAGCTATGAATCTTATCAGATATGAAAAACAGTTCTATACATTTGCCGTATTTATGGTATAATAGGCACGTTGTGCCTGCGAAGCCGAAACGGTGTGCTGGGTATGCACATATTGTTTTATAAAAAGCACTTATAATTAGAAGAAAAAGAATGAGGTAAGGTATGGAACATTTATCAGCTTTAAAAAAATCTATTGTTGCCGGATTGATGATCGGAATCGGCTGTACAGTTTATTTGAACATGGACAATTCAATCGTGGCGTCGTTCTTATTTGGATTAGGACTTTTTACGATTATTAATTTGGAATTAAATTTGTTTACTGGGAAGATTGGATATATCTGTAAAGGCAACTGTGCAGAGACATTGATCACTTTGGTTGGAAATGGTATCGGGGTTAACATTATGGCGTTTCTTATGAAACAAACTCGTATCGGAACGAGACTGGTTGAGAAGGCAGGCCCGATTGTAGAAATAAAATTATCAGATACATATATCAGTCTGTTTTTGCTGGCGGTGTGCTGTGGAATGCTGATGTATATCGCTGTAGCAACATTTAAGAAAGAACCGAATATTTTAGGTACGATCGCAGTATTTCTTTGTGTTTCCGTGTTTATCTTAGCGGGATTTGAGCACTGTATTGCAAATATGTTTTATTTTGGTCTTGTAAGTACGCCGACAGAATATGCTGTTCCGCTTCTTGTTATGATCCTGGGAAACAGCACAGGCGGTGTTTTGCTTCGCAAGTTGACGCAGTATGTGGAGATTCGGCAAAATGCAGAAAATGTATAATGCAGACGAGTATTTCTTTTACGAATATATTTTCTAAATAAAGAGAGGTTTCAACCTGAACATGCGATTTGTTCAGGTTGATTTTTTATAACTGATACAATATAATGGAGCGGAGCAAAAGGAAAGGGGGTACGGAAATGTTAAAAGACAAGACAGTTTTGCTCGGGGTTACCGGAAGTATCGCTGCATATAAGATTGCATATCTTGCAAGTTCGCTGAAAAAACTTCATGCGGACGTACATGTGCTCATGACGGAAAATGCGGTTAATTTTATCAATCCGATCACGTTTGAAACGCTGACGGGAAATAAATGTCTCGTAGACACTTTTGACCGTAATTTTGAGTTCAGTGTGGAACATGTGTCTTTGGCAAAAAAAGCCGATATTGTGATGGTTGCGCCTGCCAGCGCCAACGTGATTGGGAAGATTGCCCATGGTATAGCGGACGATATGCTGACAACAACAGTCATGGCATGCAGATGTAAGAAATTCGTTGCACCTGCGATGAATACGAATATGTATGAAAATCCGATCGTACAGGACAATTTAAAGATTCTGCATGGTTACGGGTACGGCATCATAGATCCGGCAGTCGGATATCTTGCATGCGGAGACACCGGAGCCGGGAAGATGGTTGAGCCGGATGTTCTGCTTGACGTCATTTTGCAGGAAATCGCATATGAAAAAGATCTGGCAGGTCTGAAGGTTCTCGTGACGGCAGGTCCGACGAGGGAAGCAATCGATCCGGTACGGTATATTACAAATCATTCTACCGGAAAGATGGGATATGCCATTGCCAAAGTTGCGTCAAGGAGAGGTGCCGAAGTGACTCTTGTATCAGGTCCGACAGCAGAGAAGACTCCTGCATTTGTGAACGTCGTAAATGTATGTTCCGCGCAGGAGATGTTCGAGGAAGTTAAGGGACGGGCGAAGGAACAGGATATCATTATCAAGGCGGCGGCGGTAGCGGATTACAGGCCGAAGCATGTAAGCGCTGAGAAGATGAAAAAATCTGAAGTCAAATCGGATCTGACGATTGAATTGGAACGTACAGATGATATTTTGGCTTATCTTGGCGAGAACAAACGGCAGGGACAGTTTTTGTGCGGGTTTGCAATGGAGACTGAAAATTTAATTGTGAATGCAAAAAGAAAACTGGAAAAGAAACATCTCGACATGATCGCCGCAAACAGTCTTCGAGTGGAAGGCGCAGGATTTGGCGGAGATACGAATGTCGTAACGGTCATCACAAAAGAGAAGGAAGTTTCACTCGGAAAAATGACAAAAGAGGAGACAGCCGCAGAAATTTTAACGATGATCGCAGAAATGCGGAAAGTCTGACGAAAGCAGACAGAAGTGAAATAAAAATGAAGATGAAGCAAAACCGAAAAAATTGAAATCGAAACAAAATCGAAACAAAATGGTACGCAGAGAAACAGATTTCTCAGCGCCAAATGTATTGTATCCCGAAAGGGAATGATAACAAGGAGGCAGACATGGAAAACAAAACAATAACAGAAAATCGCACAGCAGCATGTGCGGAAGAAATGAATACAGCAGAGGTATGCAGCGCGGATCAGTACGCAGCGGATCAAAAGACCGTGAGCAAAGATCAGGAGACGTCGGGAAAACAGCGCTCATCGAGCAAATTCAGTACGATGAGCATGGTTCAGGTGGCAATATTCGGAGCAGTCATATGTGTGATGGCTTTTACCCCTTTCCTTGGATATATCCCACTTGGATTTACCCGTGCGACAATCATACATATTCCGGTTATTATCGCATCACTTTTGATGGGGCCGAAAAAAGGAGGAGCGCTCGGTTTCCTGTTTGGATTGACAAGTTTTATCAATAATACGATCAACCCGACGCCTACCTCATTTGTGTTTACACCATTTTACAGTATCGCAGGAGTAAGCGGTGGTTTGGGAAGCGTGATCATCTGTTTCGTTCCTCGTATACTTGTAGGAGTTATACCGTATTATGTATACAAACTTGTACTGCGTTTTTCAAATGAAAAGACAAAAAAGACGGGCGTGTCAAGTATTGGGCTTGTGACGGCAGGCGTGGCAGGAGCGATGACAAATACGCTGCTTGTTATGAACCTGATCTTCCTGTTTTTCAGGGAAGCATATGCATCGGCAAATAATGTGGCGGTATCGGGTGTTTATACGTTTATTCTTTCCATTATCGGCATAAACGGAGTTCCTGAAGCGATTGTAGCAGGAGTGCTGACTTTATGTATCGGAAGAGCGCTTTTGAAAAAGAACGTAAGAGAAAGGCTTGGTTTTAGAAATGATATTGGCTATTGATATCGGAAATACAAACATTGTGCTTGGTTGTATTGACGGGGCAAAATGCGTATTTGTGGAACGGCTTTCGACTGTGAAGACAAAAACAGAGCTGGAATATGCGATTGACATAAAAAATGTGCTGGATATCTATCATATTAAAAAGACGGATTTAGAAGGCGGTATCATTTCTTCGGTCGTGCCGCAGATTACGACAGTTGTGAAAGTTGCGGTTGAAAAGATTTTAAAGAAAGAAGTGCTTACTGTCGGCGCGGGGATCAAGACAGGATTGAATATCAGGATTGATAATCCGGCGCAGCTTGGCAGCGATCTTGTTGTCGGTGCAGTGGCCGGGATTGCGGAATATCCGGTTCCGCTTCTCATTTTTGATATGGGAACAGCAAATACAGTTTGTGTTATTGATAAGAATAGAAATTATATCGGCGGAATGATTTATCCGGGAATCGGTGTTTCCCTTGATTCCCTTACAGCAAATGCTTCTCAGCTTGGCGGGATCAGTCTGGAAGAGCCGGGGCATATAATAGGGAAAAATACGGCGGATTGTATGAAGAGCGGTATCGTTTACAGCAGCGCCGCAGCGATCGACGGATTGATCGACCGTTTGGAGGAAGAAGTGGACGGTGATGTAACTGTTGTCGCGACAGGCGGTTTGGCAGGAAAGATCATTCCTCATTGCAGAAGAAAGATTATTCGGGATGATCATTTGCTCTTGAAAGGATTGGAAATTATCTATCGGAAAAATCGTAAATGAGCGTGAAAAAAACAGGAATCCGTCGCGCAGAAAACACGATTTTTCGTGGATAATCGAAGCAAAAAAGTATTTATATAGAAAAAATATAATGTAAAGAAGAAAAGGATAGACGCAAACTGGACGATATAGACAAAAACGGCTGCATCTATCCTTTGATTTATGTATAAAAACACGAAAATATAAAATTGTTACTAATTTGAATCATAAAAATACAACAAAACATAGGGAAAGTGTGATATGATAAACAGTACAACGTAGCATCGGAGTACTCGGCTTAATTCGTTTATCCCTGTACTCTTGTGCAAATTTAAAGGAGGAAAAGGATGAAAAGGAAGCTTTCAAAAGCAGGCGGAAAAGCATTGTCTGTCGCACTTGCGATGGCAACTGTTGTATCGGCGGTTCCTTTCTCTGTGGCGGCTGAGGATAACGTTGCTTTAGCGCAGACACAGGAAACGGAGGGAAATGCTTTGCGTTTGTGGTATGATGAAGAGGCGCCCAATTCGTATACGGGGTGGGAGCAATGGGCTCTTCCACTTGGAAATAGTGCGATTGGAGCCAGTGTGTTCGGCGGCGTTCAGACAGAGCGTATTCAGTTGAACGAAAAGTCACTTTGGTCCGGTGGCCCGTCAGACAGTCGGAAAGACTATAACGGCGGTAACATTGAATCAAATGGTCAGAACGGCAAGGTTATGGAACAGTTGAAAGAGAAACTGAAAAACGGACAAGGGTTCGACAGTAATCTTGCAGGACAGCTTATCGGAGTCAGTGATGACGCCGGAGTTCAGGGATACGGATACTATTTGAGTTATGGAAATATGTATCTGGATTTCAAAAATGTCACAAAAGATAATGTTTCAGGATATTCGCGTGACCTTGATCTGCGCACGGCGGTAGCCGGAGTGAATTATGATCACAACGGCGCGCATTACAAAAGAGAGAACTTTGTAAGTTATCCTGATAACGTTCTTGTTACACGATTGACGGCGACGGACGGAGGAACGCTTGATTTCGATGTTCGTGTAGAACCGGATGAGGAAAAAGGCGGAAGTAATAATAATCCGAATGAGAATTCTTACGCGAGAACATTTGACAAAAAAGTATCCGACAATGCAATCGCGATTGACGGACAGCTTACAGATAACCAGTTGAAGTTCAGTTCTTATACGAAGGTAATCAAAGACGATGGAACAGCGGGCGAGATTACTGACGACAAGCAGAACGGAAAGATCACGGTAAGCGGCGCGAAAGCGATCACGATCATTACTTCAATCGGAACAGATTATAAAAATGATTATCCGAAATACCGCACAGGCGAAACAAAAGAACAGCTTGCGGCATTGATCAAAGGATATGTGGCAGGAGCAGAAGCAAAAATAAAAGCCGGAGGATATGAGGCGTTAAAAGAAGATCATGTAAATGATTACGATCATATTTTCGGAAGATTAGACCTTAACATCGGACAGACAGTGTCTGATAAGACGACAGATAAATTGTTGGAAGCTTACAAAAACGGACAGGCTTCTGAAACTGAAAAGCGTTATCTGGAACTGATGCTCTTCCAGTACGGACGTTATCTGACGATGGGATCATCGAGAGAGACTCCTACGAATGAAGATGGAACGAAGAATGAAAGAAGAGCAACTCTTCCATCGAACCTGCAGGGAATCTGGGTAGGAGCGAATAACTCCGCATGGCATTCAGATTATCATATGAATGTTAACTTGCAGATGAACTACTGGCCGACTTACTCGACAAATATGGCAGAATGTGCAGAACCGTTGATCGATTATGTGGATTCTCTCAGAGAGCCGGGACGTATTACGGCGAAGATTTACGCAGGAGTTGAGAGTACGGAAGAAAATCCTGAAAATGGATTTATGGCGCATACACAGAACAACCCGTATGGATGGACGAACCCGGGCTGGGCATTTGACTGGGGATGGTCTCCGGCAGGTGTTCCGTGGATTCTTCAGAACTGTTGGGAATATTATGAGTTTACAGGAGATACAGAGTACATGAGAACTCATATTTACCCGATGATGAAAGAAGAGGCGACACTGTACGACCAGATGCTGATGAGAGATTCAGACGGCAAGCTTGTGTCCGTTCCGAGTTATTCACCGGAGCATGGACCGAGAACGGCAGGTAACACATATGAGCACTCTCTGATCTGGCAGTTGTATGAAGATACGATCACAGCGGCAGAGACTTTGGGAGTTGATAATGCAAAAGTTGCACAGTGGAAACAGAATCAGGCTGACTTAAAAGGACCGATCGAGGTTGGCGACAGCGGACAGATTAAAGAGTGGTTTATGGAAGGTAAACTGAACGAAGATGAAGATGGCAATCCGATTCCGGGTAATGGCGGATATGGTCATCGTCATATTTCCCATATGCTCGGATTATATCCGGGAGACTTGATCGCTCAGAATGACGAGTGGCTGGCTGCGGCAAAAGTATCTATGCAGAACAGAACGGATGTGACAACAGGATGGGCGATGGCTCAGCGTGTTGCAACATGGGCGAGACTTACAGAAGGCGATAAAGCTTACGATGTATTGTCCAAGATGATTACAAACAACAAGATCATGACCAACCTGTGGGATACGCATGCACCGTTCCAGATCGATGGAAACTTCGGTTATACAGCGGCTGTTGCAGAAATGCTTGTTCAGAGCAACATGGGTCACATTGACTTGATGCCTGCAGTTCCGAAAGCATGGGGAACAGGTAATGTAAAAGGCGTACTTGCCCGCGGTAACTTTGCAGTTGATATGGCTTGGGCAGATAACAAATTAACAGAAGCTGCGATCCATTCCAATAATGGCGGAGAAGCGGTTGTTCAGTACGATAACATTTCCCTTGCAACTGTAAAAGACAGTGATGGAAATCTTGTTCAGATCACACCGGTAACGGCAGACCGCATTTCCTTCAATACAGAAGCAGGAAAGACATATACAATTACGGCTATCCCGGAAAAGGATACATTAGAAGCCGCTCCGACAGGCCTTAAAGTTACGAAGGTCAAAGACGGAGAGGCAGCGCTTACATGGGATGCAGTGAAAGCGGAGAAAGAAGTATCTTACAATGTATATCGTCAGATCGAAGACGGTGAGTGGGTACAGGTTCAGACAGGACTGAAAGCGGCAGAGTGGAAAGACACAGACGCGTGGGATGTCCTCGGAACATTGAAGTATAAAGTTTCTTCAGTGGTTGACGGAAAAGAAAGTGAACTCAGCGAAGCAGTACTTGTAAATGACTGCCGTAATATGATCGGTATGATCGACGATCAGGATGAGCGGATTAAATATACAGGAAGCTGGGGTAACTGGATCAGTCCGGAAGGAAACTATGGCGGTTCAGTGAAATTCTTAGAAGATCCGACAGGAACAGAAACTGCGGAACTTACATTCTGCGGAACAGGCATCGAAGTATTCTCCTGTACACAGAATGACAGAGGTAAGCTTGAAATCTCTATTGACGGAGAAGTATGGGCAACTGCAGATACATATTCGGCAACTCAGCAAAGACAGGCGAAAGTATTCTCTACAGAGGATCATACAGATAAGACGCTGGAATACGGAATCCACACGATTACAGTTCGGGCAATGGGTGAGAAGAACACATCTGCAAGCAGAGATAAAGTAGAGCTTGATGCGTTTAACGTATTGAATACAGAAGCGGCACAGGTTGAAAACGTGGAAGTGACATCCGCAAGCGGAATGACAACAGTAAGCAAAGAGGGATCGACACTTCAGATGAAAGCAGAAGTAACTCCGAAAGAAGCGCTTAACAAAGGTGTTACATGGTCTGTTGAAACAAAATCAGGCGGCGCGGCAGCGACGATCGACGAAAACGGTCTTCTGTCAACAGGAACAGCAAACGGTGTTGTGACAGTAAAAGCGACGTCGAAAGAGAATGCAGAAATTTCAGGTACATGCGACGTTACGATCGCAATTCCTGATGTGACAGCACAGTCTGAGATCATCGAAGACTGCTCGGACGATGAGTCGGCAAGAAATCCGAAGATTACATGGAGCGAGAGCGGCTGGGGCAATCCGTATGCAGGTGAGGCGGATAAGCATCACGGCGGAACGAAGACAGAGACAAGCACAGAAGGCGCTTGGTTCAGCTATACATTTACAGGAACAGGCATTAAATTCTATGCTCAGAAAAATAATACACAAGGTAAATTCACTGTAGAGCTGGATGGACAGCCGGCAGGCGACGCGGTTCTTTGGGAAGAAAAATCCGGTGGATCACCGCAGCAGTGTGTATTTGAAAAGACAGATCTGGAGAACAAAGAACACACAATCAAGTTTACAGCGGCAAGAGATCATGGAAACATTAACGTAAACATTGATTATCTTGAAGTGCTTACTCCTGCAGCAGCTTCTGTTGATAAATCGGCGCTTCAGGCTGCCATTGAAAAATACAGCGGTCTGAATAAAGACGATTACGCAGAAAATCTGTGGAACGAGTTTAAGACAGCATATGACAATGCTGTTAAGGGAATGAATGACGCTCAGACGACAAAAGAACAGGTTGATACACTTACAGAAGCCTTGAATACAGCAGGTGCAAAACTTGAGGCAGCAGAGATTCCGACTCCGACGATTCCGGAAGATGCAAAAGCAACTGTAATGGGAGTTACAAGTACAGAAGCAACTGTTTCATGGACGAAACTTCCAAGAGCAGAGTCTTATAAAGTATACGCTGTAGAACATGCAGGAACAGCAAAAGCGCTGAAAGCGATTACAGATACTGTTCCGGAAAATGCAGGAGAACCTGTAACAACAACAGAGACAACGGTACGCTTTACGAATCTGAAACCGGGTACGTCTTATGTATTTATGATCGTAGGAGTAAACCATAATAACTTAGAGTCCGAAAAAGCTCTTTGCAGCGAGCCGTTTACGACAGTTGCGGCAGCAGATGAAGAAGCTCCGGCACAGGTAAGCGGAGTCAATGTTGTAAAAGAAGGCGAAAAAGATGTGAAGATCACATGGGCGCCGTCAGAAGATCCGCAGGGAAGTAAAGTTACATATCTTGTATATGTGGATGGTGTGAAAGTAGCTGAAAGCGATAAGACAGAATACACATTGAAGAATGCGGATGAGAGCAAAGATTACAATATTGCGATCGTAGCTGCAGATGAAAACGGAAATAAAGCGGTTCCGGCAGTGATCGTTCTTACGGTAGATGACTGGAATGCGAAGACGGTTATAGGAGTAGAAAAACCTGCCGACATCAAAGTGAAAAAAGGAACTTCTGCTGCAAAACTGGATCTTCCGAAGACTGTAAATGTTACGCTTGAAGGCGGTCGTATCGCAGATACACTGGAAGTAATCTGGTCTACAGAAAATTACAATGCAGATCAGCTTGGAACACAGACACTGACAGGTGAGCTTCAGAAGAAGAAAGGCGTTAAGATTCCTGAAAACTTTAAGACAGTGACGATCAATGTCATTGTAGAAGCGGAAGAAGTGAATCCGCCGGAGCCGGAAGATAAGGAAGTTACGAAAGTAGAAAAACTTACGGATCTCACTGTGAAGTTCGGAACTGCAGTTGAGAAACTGAACCTTCCGAAGGAAGTAAAAGTAACATTGAATGATGATACAGAAGATACATTGTCAGTAAACTGGAACACGGATGCGTATAAAGCAGACGAAGCAGGAACATACAAACTGACAGGAACGCTTCAGGCAAAAGAAGGAATTAAGATTCCTGAAAACTTCAAGACAGTGACAATCAATGTAACTGTAGAAGCGGAAGAAGTGAATCCACCGGAGACGGAAGACAAGGAAGTTGCGAAAGTAGAAAAACTTACGGATCTCACTGTGAAGTTCGGAACTGCAGTTGAGAAACTGAACCTTCCGAAAGAAGTAAAAGTAACATTGGATGATGATACAGAAGATACATTGTCAGTAGAGTGGAACACGGATGCGTATAAAGCAGACAAAGCAGGAACATACGAACTGACAGGAACGCTTCAGGCAAAAGAAGGAATTAAGATTCCTGAAAGCTTCAAGACAGTGACAATCAATGTAACTGTAGAAGCGGAAGAAGTGAATCCGCCGGAGCCGGAAGACAAAGTTGTGACAGCAGTAGAGAAGCTTGCTGATCTCACTGTGAAGTTCGGAACTCCGGTTGAGAAACTGAATCTTCCGAAAGAAGCGAAAATAACGCTGAACGATAAGGCAGAAGAGACACTGTCAGTAGTATGGAACACGGATGCATATAAAGCAGACAAAGCAGGAACATATGAATTGACAGGAACGCTTCAGGCAAAAGAAGGAATTAAGATTCCTGAAAAATTCCAAAAAGTAACAATTAAAGTGACTGTTGAGGAGAAAGGAAAAGTTCCTCCGACATCTGATAAAAAAGAAGAAGGAAAGAACAATTCCGGTGCAGTTCAGACAGGTGACGATAAGAATGTATGGCTTCCGATCGCAGGTCTTGTAGCTGCAATCGCTATCGTAGCGGCAGTCATCGTAATCAGAAACAAAAAGAAAAAATAAAATCAGACATCTTGCAAGATAATATTGTGAGATAGTGTGGAAGAACCGCTCCCTGGCAATAGCAGGGAGCGGTTCTTTGCAGTGCGATTTCTTATAATCCCGGAATGTGCTGCTTTGTACACAGGTTTTCTATGCAGAGTTTGTATACAGCGAAAACCCGCTAACCACAAGGGCTAACGGGTTTCGTTGTTTTATAGTTAT
>CAJLUP010000057.1 GCA_905209865.1 uncultured Lachnospiraceae bacterium | reverse complement strand
CGTTTCATAGATCGGTTTTCCTGTTTCCGGATCTTTTTCACCGACTAGTTTTGAGTTCGGTTCTGTATAGAGGATCGAATATACACCTGCCGGAGTTGCATGCTTCGCATCCGGAAGGCCTGTGACAACATCTGTCTCCAACGCAATCGAACCATTTACAATATACCACATATGCTGAGCGGAAAGATCTACCTCAAGATAAGTAGTTCCCCAGTCCTGCGCCGCATGGGACGCAGCCGTTTTTTCATATGCCGGTTCCCTTGTCGCAACTTCGCCGTTTTTAATACTCGCAATCAAATTCTGTGCTTCTGTTTCCTCATCGATCGACCATCCATAAGTACCCCCGGATACTTCCACCGTCTTTCCTGTCGGTGAAGTGATCGTTCTCGTACTCCCTACAGTATCATAACTTTTCCCGAATTCACTCATCCAGGCACGAACTGCATCTTCATTAAACGCAACGTTCATATTCTCATCAACAGAAAGCCATGTAGAAATAAGCGCCTTATCTACGACAACATTCTCCTTCATCGGATATGTAATACTTGCCTGACAATATTTATTCATATCGTCACATGCTTTTTGAACTTCTTTTGATTCTATCGTATATTTAGGTACTTTATAACACTTTTCTTCCGCAAGATTAAGCTCCGGTTCAAAATTCACAATACATTCCCTGATCTTTTTCTTGAGCATTTCCATATCTACTGCGCTTCCATACACTTCCGGTTCCACTTTGAATGATTCTCCATCGAACTTCGGATATGCGGAAACCGGTTCGGTCTGCTCTGCCTGTACTGCTTGGATTAATTGAATCTCTTCATTCAATGCTTTCTCATTATAATCAACATCTATCGTCACTTCTGCTTTTGATTTTCCAAACAATGAGCTTATCCATAAAAGAGGATTTTGTTTTTTCAGCGCTTTTTCGACCTCCCCGTTTTCTTTGTATTTCATCGAAATTGCTTCGCCTTCAATTTGATCGATCTTCTGATCCGCCTCTATAATTTTCAAAGAATATCCTTCTACTTGTTCTTTTAAATAGGATACGACACTTGATTTTGTCTTTCCCGAAAAGTCTTTTCCGTTAATTGTCGTATTAATATAAAAATGACTGATAAAAAATGCTGAGATTCCCAAATAAACAACAAGCAGACCACCTACGATACTTCCTGCAATGATCCACGGTTTTTTACTCCGCTTCTCTGTATTTTCTCCCATTTTTTTCTGACGCTTTCTTCCACGCCGACGAAGAACTTTCTTTTTCTTTCGTTCTTCTTCATCATCTTCCAGCTCTTCGTCATCGTCTTCGACATCTTCATCTTCAAAGAAGTCCTCTTCTGCAAACTCTTCCTCTTCTGCAAACTCTTTTTCTGCTTCTTCTTCTGTTTCAAACTCTTCAAACGCTTCTTCGTCCAAAAGCTGTACGTCCCCTTCCTGACGTACGGATTTATTTTTCTTCTTACTCATCCGTTAATCATCTCTCTCCTTTTTTCAATATCACGGCAACATTATATTACGATTGAAAAAAAATGTACAGCGTATTATTCTATTTTTAAGAAAAATTAAGACCTTGCTTGTAACTGTCTCTTTCTTCCTATATAATGACTTTTGTAGTTCTGTCTTCGACAGACTCTTATCTATAAAAGAATTTTGAAAGGAGATCATTTTATGAGTGGCTCAACTTTTGGTAAAATATTTCGAATTACAACCTGGGGCGAATCCCATGGAGCAGGAATCGGCGTCGTGATCGACGGATGTCCTGCCGGAATTTCTTTAAACGAGGAAGATATTCAAGTTTTTCTTGATCGGAGAAAACCCGGTCAAAGCAAATTCACAACACGGCGCAGCGAAGAAGACACGGTTGAAATTCTCTCCGGACTCTTCGAAGGAAAGACAACCGGAACGCCGATTTCTTTACTGATCCGTAATAAAGATCAACGTTCTCGCGATTACGGAAATATCGTCTCTATGTTCCGTCCCGGACATGCAGACTATCCGTTCACGGAAAAATACGGTATCCGCGACTACAGAGGCGGCGGACGTTCTTCAGGACGGGAGACAATCGGCCGTGTTGCCGCAGGAGCGATTGCTTCTAAAATATTAAAGGAACTCGGAATCTCTCTTTGCGCTTATACGAAAGCAATCGGTCCCTACACGATCGACGAAACAATGTATGATTATTCTGAGATCCGACAGAACAGCCTATATATGCCAAACAATGCCATCGCTGAACAGGCCGGACAATACATCACTTCATTAATGAAAGAAACAAATTCCTGCGGCGGAGTTATCGAATGTATTGCAGACGGACTCCCTGCCGGATTGGGAGAACCTGTTTTTGATAAACTGGACGCTCTCCTTGCACAGGCAGTCATGTCCATCGGTGCAGTCAAGGGTGTGGAGATCGGAGATGGCTTTCGAGCTGCTTCTTCCACCGGTCTGCAGAATAATGATCCGTTTTATGCTGAAAACGGACAGGTTTTCAAAAAAACAAATCACTCCGGCGGAACACTGGGCGGAATGAGCGACGGATCAAGACTGATCCTCCGGGCAGCGGTAAAACCAACCTCCTCAATCGCAATTCCACAGCAAACGGTAAACACCTCCCATGAAAACACGGAAATTGTCATCCACGGAAGACATGATCCTGTGATCGTTCCGCGAGCAGTCGTTGTCGTAGAATCTATGACCGCAATCACGCTTACTGATCTTTTGCTGCAAAATATGACTGCAAAAATGGATTATTTAAAACAAATTTATACAAAAGAATTTTAGGAGGCCGCTATGTCAAACCGATTGATCGACATTGTCGATATTACAAAATCTTATGGAGATTCTGTGATCTTAGACCAACTGAATCTTTATATACGGGAAAATGAATTTTTAACGCTGCTGGGACCAAGCGGCTGTGGAAAAACAACCCTTTTAAGAATTTTAGGCGGTTTTGAAACGCCGGATTCAGGAAATATCATTTTTGACGGAAAAAACATTAACGATATTCCGCCAAATCGCCGCCAATTAAATACTGTTTTCCAAAAATACGCTCTTTTTTCCCATATGTCGATCGCCGATAATATCGCTTTCGGATTAAAGATCAAAGGGAAATCAAAAGCTTATATTAGAGACAAGATCCGCTACGCCTTAAAACTTGTCAATCTGGAAGGGTTTGAAGACCGTTCCCCTGACTCTTTAAGCGGCGGACAGCAGCAGCGAATTGCCATTGCACGGGCAATCGTAAATGAACCGAAAGTTCTTCTATTAGACGAACCGCTCGGAGCGCTTGACCTTAAACTGCGTCAAGATATGCAGTATGAACTGATCCGGCTGAAAAACGAACTTGGCATTACCTTTGTTTATGTCACACACGACCAGGAAGAAGCTCTCACAATGTCGGATACGATCGTCGTTATGAATCAAGGCTATATCCAGCAGATCGGTACGCCTGAAGATATCTACAATGAACCGCAGAATGCCTTTGTTGCGGATTTCATCGGAGACAGCAATATCCTTCCGGCTATAATGGTCGAAGATAAAGTTGTCAAAATGCTTGGCGCCGTCTGGCAATGTGTCGATGTCGGATTCGGGCACAACAAACCGGTAGATGCCGTAATCCGTCCTGAAGACATTGATCTTGTCTCCCCGGGTGAAGGTGTGATTGATGGAGTTGTTACTAATCTGATCTTCAAAGGAGTCCATTATGAAATGGAAGTTCTTGCAAACAACTATGAACTTCTCGTTCACAGTACTGATCTGTTCCCGGTAGGAACAGAAGTCGGAGTAAAAGTAAATCCTTTCGATATTCAGATCATGAAAAAACCGGAATCCGAAGATGAGGAGGCTGTTCCAGTTGAAGAGTAGAAAAATACTTGCAGGTCCGTATCTGTTTTGGGCAGTTTCTTTTATCATCATTCCGCTGCTCATGATTTTATACTATGGCCTCACAGATAAAAACGGAAGTTTCACTTTGAACAACCTTGCCCAAATGACAACTCCCGAAAATTTAAAGGCTCTCGGGCTGGCTCTTCTGCTGTCTTTTATCAGTACGGTAATCTGCCTGATCCTCGCCTACCCGCTCGCCATGATTTTGGCTGAAAAAAATATCAATCAGACAAGTTTTATCGTGCTGATCTTCATTCTTCCAATGTGGATGAATTTTCTGCTCCGCACGTTGGCTTGGCAGACACTTTTGGAAAAGAACGGTGTTATCAACAGCATCCTCAGTTTCCTTCATCTTCCGCAGCAGTCGATCATCAACACACCTGCTGCCATTGTACTTGGAATGGTATACAACTTTCTGCCATTTATGGTACTTCCAATCTACAATGTACTGTCCAAGATTGATAAAGACGTCATTCATGCAGCCAAAGATTTGGGGGCTAATAACGTCCAAACGTTTTTAAAGATCATCATGCCGCTTAGCATTCCTGGAATTATCAGCGGTATTACGATGGTATTTGTACCGTCGCTTACGACATTTGTCATCTCCGATCTGTTGGGAGGAAGCAAGATTCTCCTGATCGGAAATGTCATCGAACAAGAATTTAAGCAGGGAAGCAACTGGAACGCCGGTTCCGGTCTTTCTCTTGTTTTAATGCTGTTTATTATTGCCAGTATGGCTTTGATTGCCAAATATGATAAGAACGGGGAGGGAAATACATTTTGATCAAATCAACCGCAAAAAAAATCTACCTGTTCCTGATCTTCGTATTGTTATACGCTCCCATTATCACTTTGATGGTTCTTTCTTTTAACAATACAAAAACTCGATCTAAATGGAACGGCTTCACCGGGAAATGGTATCTTCAACTTTTTCAAAATAAAGATATTATGAATGCGCTTTATACTACACTGGTCATCGCCTTTCTCTCTGCTTTGATCGCTACTTTGATCGGTACTGCGGCTGCTCTCGGCATCCAGGCGATGCGCGCAAAAGCGCGTACCCTCCTGCTCGGAATAACGAACATTCCGATGCTCAACGCTGATATCGTGACGGGAATTTCCCTCATGCTTCTTTTTATTGCATGTCGGTTTACTCTCGGTTTTTCTACGATATTACTGGCACATATTACGTTTAATATTCCCTATGTTATATTGAGCGTTATGCCCAAACTAAAACAGACAAGCAGACGTACTTACGAAGCAGCTCTTGATCTGGGAGCTTCTCCTTCCTATGCATTCAGAAAAGTGGTTCTTCCTGATATCATGCCCGGAATCTTTTCAGGATTTCTTTTGGCGTTTACAATGTCGCTGGATGATTTTGTCATCACACATTTTACAAAAGGTCCGGGAATCGATACTTTGTCTACAAAGATATACAGCGAAGTAAGAAAAGGAATCAAACCCGAGATGTATGCGCTGTCTACGATCATGTTTCTTACAGTGCTCATTTTGCTCTTTCTAGTAAATATGACTCCAAATGACCAGAAGACAAAGAAAGCCGCCGCGCATGCGCATATGGGAAATTTCCGCAAATTCGGACGATTTTTCTTCCATCGGTTTGTTCCTGCCGTAATTATGATCGTCATTATCATCGGCGGATTCATTTATGGATCTTCTTCAGGGACTATTTCAGGAGAAAAGGTTGTCGTATACAACTGGGGCGATTACATTGACCCTGAGGTCCTGACAATGTTTGAAGAGGAAACCGGAATCGACGTCGTATACGAAGAATATGAAACAAACGAGATCATGTATCCAAAAGTTCAATCCGAAGCGATCGCTTACGATGTTGTATGTCCTTCCGACTACATGGTGCAGAGAATGATAGAAAATGATCTGCTCGCCGAGATCGACTACAACAACATACCGAACTTAAAATATATTGATGATATTTACATGGAAATGTCAAAACAATATGACCCCGAAAACAAGTATTCCGTCCCCTACCTTTGGGGAACAGTCGGTATTCTCTACAACAAAAAAATGGTAGACGAACCGGTAGACAGTTGGAGTATATTATGGGATGAAAAATACACTGACAGCATCCTCATGCAAGACAGTGTGCGGGACGCCTTTGCCGTTGCCCTGAAATCTCTCGGATATTCACTCAATTCAACGGATCTTGATGAATTGGAAGCCGCCAAACAACTTTTGATCGAACAAAAGCCGCTTGTTCAGGCTTATGTCATTGATCAGGTACGCGACAAAATGATTGGAAACGAAGCCGCCCTCGGTGTCATTTATTCCGGTGAGGCGCTCTATTGCCAAAAAGAAAATCCGGATTTAGAATATGTGATTCCGAAAGAGGGATCAAATCTTTGGATCGACGCTCTCGTCATCCCCAAAAATGCGCAAAATAAAAAGAACGCAGAGGCATTTATCAACTACCTCTGTCGTCCTGATATTGCAAAAATGAATTTTGATTATATCACCTACTCTATTCCGAACTCAGCCGGAAGGGAACTGATCGAGGATGCATCAATGCGTGAAAGCAATATCGCATTTCCTGATATTTCTCAGCTTCAAAACTGTGAGACATTCAACTTCCTCGGAGATGAAAACGAAATCATCTATAACAAACTATGGCGGGAAATCAAATCAAAATAACCGCCTTTCTACACTTGGAAGCAACCACCGCCGACGAACTCTCTAAGAAGAGAGTTTGTCGGTATAAATTCGCTTCCGATCCCTACAAAATAATCAAAAAATTTAAGAAGTCTCTTTGCCTCAACAAACTCTTTTGAGTCTTTATCTACTGCAAAAAGAAGCGGTTCTACATATTGTTTCAACACTGCCAGTTCATAAAGCAAAGAAGAATTAAACATCACATCTGCCTGCTCCTGAAACGGAAAGATATTTTGCTCTTCTCCTCTTCTCACAGAAGCCCACATCGAAATCGTTTTAGCCGCAGAAGCTCCCCGTGTGCGCGCATCTCTTACAATTCTTCGAATCAAGCGTCCATCCGTTGTCGGAATCCGGTTATGCTCATCAACATTCAACTGCGTCAGCGCACTGATATAAATTTTGAATTTATTCGCATCATTCATTGCCTCAGTCAGCTTGGGATTCAGACAATGGATTCCCTCAATGACAAGAATATCCTGTTCCCCGAGTTTTTTCGGCTTTGATTCATACTTTCTCTTCCCACTTTTAAAATCAAAAATAGGCAGATACACTTCTTCTCCTCTTAAAAGCGCCTCCATATCTTCATTGAATTTGGAGATATCGATTGCCTCCAAACATTCAAAATTATAGTTTCCGTCCTCATCTTTCGGCGTATGTTCCCGATCTACAAAGTAATTATCTACTGCAATCGGATGCGGTTTTAATCCGTTTACTCTCAACTGAATTGACAACCGATGAGAAAATGTCGTTTTTCCTGACGAGGAAGGTCCTGCAATCAAAACAAACCGAATGTCTTTACGTTCTGCGATCTGCTTTGCAATTTCACCGATCCGGCGTTCCTGATGTGCCTCCTGTACAAGTACGACTTCCCGCATATCTCCTTTTGTCACCATTTCATTGAGCGCCCCTACTGTCTCAATGTCCTGACAGTCTCCCCATAAAACAGATTCTTTAAGCACTTGAAACAATTTAGGACTCGGCTGAAACTCAGGTACGATTTCCGGCTGCTCTTTCACAGGCATTTGGATCACAAAGCCTTCGTCATACAGATGAAGAGAAAAATATTTCAGACATGACGTATCCGGAACCATGTATCCATAATAATAATCTTCAAACTCATTGATACTGTATATATTTACTTTTGAAACTCTGCGATATTCAAACAACCGTTCCTTATCATACATGCCATGCTTATGAAAAAGCTCGATAGCGGCATCTGTGTGGATCGTCTTCTTCTCAATCGGAATTTTTTCATCAGATAACTGATGCATTCGTTTTTCAACATCCGAAAGAAACTGTTCTGTCATTTCGACATCACCATCCACCGTACAGTAATAACCCTTATCTACCGAAAAATGAATTCTGACCCTTTCAATTCGATCATGTCCGGCCACATCATGAACCGCTTTCACTAAAAGAAAACACAGACTTCTCTTATATGTTTCGTGTCCAATCTCATCCGCAGTTGTAATAAAACGAAGTTCACAGTCCTTTTCCACCGGTTTTCTCAACTCCTGCAGACGGTTTTCCCCTTCCAACGCCAGTACGACAGGATGTTGAAATTGGAGACGAAACGCTTCAGCAACATGCTGATAAGTCACTCCTTCTTCAAATTCTTTGCTCTCATTTCCAACGGTAATCCTATACTTCTTTTTTTCCATTTTCAGAGCACTCTCCTCTTTACAAAAATAAAAATCTCATCTAAATCACTTGAAATGGATGGACGATCGGAATGGTCATTACATCCAATACCGGAAGTTTTTCATTCAGGAAATGTTTCATATCATCAATAAATATATACTCTGTTCCATAATGTCCTGCATCAATAACAGATAATCCCTGCTCAACTGCATCAATTCCGTCATGATGTCCGATATCGCCTGTCACAAGAACATCCGCCCCTTTTTGGATTGCCGGGGTTACCGCCGACTTTCCTGATCCCGGAGATACTGCGAGGCAATGCACTTTCCTTTCCATATCCCCATACACTTTCAAACTGCCCAATTTCAATCTATGCTTTACATAAAGACAGCATTCCTCTAATGTCATCTCCTGATCAAGCATCCCGATCCTTCCGATGCCCTCTTCTTCTCCGTCCTTTTCCATCGTCACATCAAGCACTTGCGTTTCCCTAATTCCCAAAATACTTTCTGCAAGCTTCGCCATGCCAAGCACATCATAATTCGTATGCATTGCATAGTAGGAAATATCATTTTGAATCAGTTTTACGATCCGTTTCCCTATAAAATCTTCATCCGTCACCTGTTTCATCGGAGAAAAGATAAGAGGATGATGTGTGATCAGCATATCTGCGCCTAAATCAACAGCTCTTTCGATCACCTCTTCTGTTGCGTCAAGAGCCAAGTACACTCTGTTTACTTCTTTCTCCGATCGACCTGCCAAAAGTCCTACGTTGTCAAAATCAAGCGCTGCTTTTTTCGGGTAGGACGCCTCGATCACCTGAATAATCTCTTTACAAAGCATAATATTCCATCCCTTTCTTTATAATATTTAATTCTTCTTGCAACTGTCCTCTTCTCACCTGTATCTGCTCAGAATCTTTGTCCCTGATCGATCTTAGAATTTCTTCCCGAATACGCGTCTCCCGTTCCAAATACCTTTTCAATACCGGATGTCGTTTTTCCAGAAGAAGTTTCCCAAACCAAAGCTGCTCTATCTTCCATACTTCTTCATTCTGTCGGCTTTCTTCTCCACTTTTGGGCGGTTTAACTTTCATCATCGGATAGTATTTTCCATCTTCTTCTACCATATCTTCTTCTATAAAGAAAAAACCCTCCCGCAAAAGAAAGGCTCTTACTTTATCTGTTTCCGATTGCGGCTGAAGAATACATTCCTGTAAAGTTGAAACGACATCCCTGCCTTCCTGCAAAATACGGATCACAAGATTTCCTCCCATTCCCGCAATCACAGCCGACTGTACTTCCCCTTTTCCCAACGCCAAAAAGCCATTCGAAAGGCGTGTCTCTATCTGCGCTTCCAACCCATAAGCCCGAATGTTTTCTCGCGCCTTTTCAATGGGTCCCTTATTCACATCCATAGCGGCCGCCCAGTCTGTTTTCCCTGTTTCTAAAAGAAAAATCGGTATGTACGCATGATCAGTTCCAATGTCTGCCACTTTATATCCGGCAGTCACAAGATCTGCGACTGCCTGAAGTCTTTTTGATAATTCCATCTGTATCCTCTTCCCACAACTGTCTCATTGATCAATCAAGATAATCTCTTAATTTTCTGCTTCGGCTTGGATGACGCAGTTTACGAAGAGCTTTTGCTTCGATCTGACGGATACGCTCTCTTGTAACATCAAATTCCTTGCCCACTTCCTCCAACGTACGTGCTCGTCCATCATTCATACCGAAACGAAGACGAAGTACTTTCTGCTCTCTTTCCGTCAATGTGTCAAGAACCTCGTCAAGCTGCTCTTTGAGAAGTGTCTGCGCCGCCGCTTCCGCCGGAACAGGTACGTTGTCGTCCTGAATAAAATCACCAAGATGACTGTCTTCCTCTTCTCCAATCGGCGTCTCAAGAGAAACCGGTTCCTGTGAAATCTTCAAAATCTCACGTACTCTCTCTACAGGCATGTCCAGTTCTTTTGCAATTTCTTCAGGCAGCGGTTCTCTTCCGAGTTCCTGCAAAAGCTGTCTCGACACACGGATCAGTTTATTGATCGTCTCTACCATATGAACCGGAATACGGATCGTTCTTGCCTGGTCAGCAATAGCTCTTGTGATCGCCTGACGAATCCACCATGTCGCATATGTGCTGAACTTATAACCTTTATGGTAATCAAACTTTTCTACCGCTTTGATCAGTCCTAAGTTTCCTTCCTGAATCAGATCAAGAAAGAGCATTCCCCTTCCGACATAACGTTTTGCAATGCTGACAACGAGACGAAGATTCGCTTCTGCCAATTCCTTTTTTGCGTCTTCATCTCCCTCTTCCATTCGCTTTGCCAGTTCGATTTCCCGCTCGGCGCTTAGAAGAGGTACTTTTCCGATCTCTTTTAAATACATACGAACCGGATCTTCAATACTCACGCCTTCGGGTACAGACAGATCGATACTTTCCATATCGACTTCTTCCTCTTCCGCAATCATATCGTCAAGATCCACTTCCACATCGTCATCTGTATCAGCAGTGATCCGCAAAACATCAATATTATTTCCTTCCAAATACTCAAAAACCTTTTCCATCTGTTCGGCACTCAAATCCATATCCGTGAAAAAGTCATTGATTTCCTGAACGTCAAGTATACTTTTTTTCTTCTTTCCAAGCGCGACAAGCTCGTTCATTTTTTCCAGAAATTTCTGTGCATTTTCTTCCATGTGTCCATCCTTCCTGATCTGTGTATCTACACGGA
>CAJLUP010000056.1 GCA_905209865.1 uncultured Lachnospiraceae bacterium | reverse complement strand
GAAGAGGTTTCGATCTCTTCCCTTTATTTTTGCCAATGATAATTATACTCTAAGAACATGATTTCGCTCTCTTCATATGATGCAACAACATAATCTGCTTCACTTACGTCCTGCCCATTACCCGAACCGGTAAAAGCCACAACTTCAATTCCCGCCTGTTTCGCGGCATGAATCCCGACAGTAGAATCTTCAAACACAAGACACTCCTGCGGCATAGCGCCTAATAATTTCATTGCCTTTAAATAACACTCCGGATCAGGCTTCCTTTCGGCACACATATCGCCGCAGACAATCACATCAAACAAGTCCATCATCTTCATTCGATTCAGACCCATAATAATCAGGTGCGTCGTCGTAGAAGATACCAGCGCTGTTTTGATTCCGTTCTTTCGAAGTCTTTGTACCAACTGAACAATTCCTGGAATAGGAGCGATTTTTCCATTTTCATATGTGTTTCCGATTTCTTTTCGTCTCCTTGCAAGCTGCTCTACTGTTACTTTTTGGGAAGCTCGCGACAACAGTTCTATCATAAACCCTTGATCATGAGTACCTATTAATTTCTGCTTATCTTCCTCTGTCAGTTCGATTCCAAACTCCTTCAGAGCAAGCCCAAGATAACGACTGTTACTTTCTTCTGTGTCTGCAATCACACCATCAAAATCAAAGAGAACATACCTTTTCTTCATAACCTATAACCGCTCCTTTTCCACTTTCCAATTACATTTTTCTATGCTTTGCCTGTGAAATGTCAGGCGAACAAATTACGCGCTTCTTCCTGAATCCTTTTGATTTCCTCTTCCGAAAGATCACAGAAATCACTGTTCTCCATAGAGCATCCCGAATCTTGAACATAAACCATCTTCGTATCTTTCTGTGTGATCGAATAGAACCAGCACTCCTGCGGAACATTATAGACTTTTCCCTTTTCCATAAGTGTTAATTCTGTCTCGAATTTTCCATCTTTTCTTTCTGCTGTGATCAGTATTGCTTTTCCATTCACAAGTATAAACTGCTCATCTGTCGTATGATGGATCTCTAAATGTTTCAGTCCTTCGATATCATTATCCGGTTTCCAATTTTTAATGCTTACAAGCCATTTCTCATTCGTATATACACATTTGATTCCTTCTTCTTTGTTTTCGTATACATTTGGTTTCATTTTTCATTCTCCTATCTGCATTTTTTAATTCCTTAATTTACTTTTTTATAATATTTTTGTGACTTCAACTTTTTTCTGAGCTTATATTCTGTTTTCTATACGGTTGTCTTTCCTAAAATCGGAACACCATATCCAAACGCGCCTTCCAAAGCACATACTTTTGCTGCAAAAGCAGCTCCTTTTCCCATCGCCGTCTGAAGTCTTTCTTCCATTTCTTCTTCTGTTCCTTCAATGATCTTTCCTGTCTTTGACTTCTCAAGAAGTGAACATAAGAATGCCGAGAAATAAGAATCTCCTGCTCCCATTGTATCAATCACATCGTCAGCATGTACGGCAGGAACGTATAAAATCTTGTCATTATAAAGTACATAAGATCCATCCTCACCGATTGTTCCTAAAACAATTTTCACTCCATAAGACTGTGCTTTTCTCATTTCTCTTTCCCGCTCTTCATCTGTAAGGTGCGCACAAGACATGATCGCAACCGTCACATAAGGACAGATTTCTTTCAGATATTCGTCTGTCCAACGAGTAGAAAAATCATACGCAACCGGAACGCCTGTCTGCTGTAAAACAGGAAGTTCCTTCTCGATGTAAGAATTCAGATTTGTATAAATAAGATGGAATCCTTTAATATAATCTAAATCTTCTTTTGTAAATCCGAAATCATGCTCTTTTGCGATACCACCTTTATTTGAACCTAAAAATACACGGTCAGTTCCTTCCAAAGTTACAAGAGCAAATCCATTTTCCCCGCTATAATGACGGCAATGGCTATCGTCAATCCCTATTTCCTTTAACGTGTCCTGAACACATGCAGCAACTTCATCATCTCCGTATTTTCCAAGATACGCCGACTCCATATCATTCATTTTAATATAGGCACATGTATTGACACACTGTCCGCCGGGATACATCTTTCCTCTTGATAAATATTTGTCACATACGTTATCTCCGATTGCAATAATTTTACAACGCTCCATTTCCTCTGTTCCTTTCTTTTTCTTAGTATTTTTTGTTCGATATTCTTTTTCCATTTTGCTGTTCAGCCGCAATCTTCTATGTAATATCATTTTTCAGCATTTTTATTTATAAGGATTAAACTGCTGTATGATCTCTGCTGCGCGCTGTCTTCCGCGCCGCATACACTGCATGATATCCTCTCCCAGACTTACTCCGTATGTAAAAGCTGCAATATAGGAATCCCCTGCTCCTACTGTATTTACCACTTCAACTTTTTCCGCTTCCAACTTATAAAATTCCCCATTCTCATAAGCAAGGCTTCCGTGTTCTCCGAGCATTGCAACAACTGTTTTTGCCCCTTTTTTACTCGTTTTCAACATAAAATCTCTTATATATTCATCATCCCGATCATAAGAGAAGAACGCATAATCAAGATACGGTATGATCTCATCATTACTTTCCTGCTCCAGACGTTTTGAGAAATCATACACCCAAATCTGATCTTTTTGCTTAATTTCTTTTATATATTGGCCAATCTTTGCCCAACGCTCCGCATAAACAATATCAAACTGTTTCACAAATTCCAAATCATCATCTTGAAGTTCTATCTCTTCCATCGCATTTCCTTCAAAATGCAGATGCTTCTTATCTCCGTCAACAAGATCCATTTTTGCAGTTCCTGTAGGACGGTCAGAACGTTTCAGTATCCGCAGCGGGATTTCCCTTTCTTTTAACCGCTCTTCCAACGCATCAGCGAATACATCATTTCCAAGAATCGTCATTTCCGTAACATCACCGCCCAGATCTTTATAATTCAATGCAAAATCAATACTGTTTCCCGTCAGATAATAGCGGTCTAACTTATAGTAAACATCAATGCAGTTATCCGCCATCGCAAGTGTCCGTTTCATAACACTTTCAACTCCTTTCCCCAACGACATAAACCATATAGCGCCTGCTTTTTATCCCGTCATACTCACAGAAATAAATATCAACTGCATGTCCGAGTTTTAACGTTCCATTCAAAACGGGAAATACACAGTGATTTCCTGTCAAAAGCGATTTCAAATGCCCGGGAGCGTTTCCTCCGATCGTTCCGTAAGTCGGAAGATAATGATTATGATTATACGGATAATCTTCTGGCGCAAGCCGATCAAGACATTCCATAAGATCTTTCTCCACACACGGAAGGCTTTCGTTTACCGTGATCCCCGTCGTTGTATGTTCTGTGATTACATAGACGATCCCTTTTTCGACTCCGCTTTCTTCTACAATCTTGCGTACATCATCTGTGATCCTGATCATCTCAAACTCTTTATCTGCGCATATCGAAACTTCCTTCAATATAAATTCCATCCGTCTCACCCCTTTCCAAGAAACCGCTCTGCATTTTCGGCATATATTTTTTCAAGTGTCTCTTCTGAAAAGCCGAGACTGTCCAATCCCCTTTTACTTCTGACCGGACGGATTCTTGGCGAACCCGAGCCGAACATGACCTTATCCGCTATATTATGTTCAACCCAAAGCGCTCCCATATCCTCGGTAAATACTTTCTTATAAATCTCATACGGTCCGTCAAAATTCATGAGTGCTGTATTTGTATAGCAATTTTTATATTTTAAAAGCAATGATGCAGTTTCCTGTACCCACGGCCATCCAACATGAGAAAGACACATCTTCACTTCGGGATATTTACTTAAAACTTCCTCAAATTCGATTGGACGGCAATATTTTGCCAAAGTATTATTTTCCATGCTTAATCCTGCCTGAAAAATAATCGGCTTTTTGTATTTTTTACATATATCATACAGCACAAATAGTCTTTCGTCACAAGGGTACATATGTAATCTCGCCGTATTGATATAAAGCCCTGCCAGATTTTGAATTTTAAATGCCGTTTCCAGTTCTTCCGCTGCCGTTTCTTTTCTTGGATCAACAGATGCAAATCCAACAAAAAACGTCGGATCGCATTGTACGATCTTCTCAATCTCTTCATTTGATATATCCGGCTCTCCTGTTTCAAACGAGCAGTCTGACGGAAGAAGAAATACTTTTTCTATTCCTGCTAATGCATATTGCTTTTTCAAAAGATCAATGCCCGACGGATTCATCAAATGATAATTCATCTGATCGCATCGTTTTTCAAAACGCTCTTTATTTTCGCAGATCGGTGCGAAAAGTGCAGGGCGGATATGTGTATCTATTACCATCTTTATCACTTCCTTTTCTTTTGTTTACTTTGCCTTAATGCCTTGATTTCACTTGCTTTATTCCGATCCTTTTATTATGACTAAATTTTATGCATCATATTTTTATTATTCAAATATAAATCTCTGAATATCTTGTAGTGTTCTTTGTAATATATATGGTTCTTTTCATTCGGAACAAGTATTTTTCCTTTTGGAAGAGAATCGCTAAGTTCCTTAAAATCACGAAACCTTCGATCTCCAAGCGCCGCCATTACGGCATCTCCATAGGATGAACACTGATATCTTTCCGGAATGCATATCTGTTTTCCGATCATATCGCATATGATCTGCATCCACGCTGCATTTTTCGTTCCTCCGCCTGCCGTAATAACAGATTGCGGCGGAAGATTCATTTCATCAAACAAGATCATATGCTGAAGAGTCGAATATCCGACCGCTTCAAGCGCCGCTCTGTTAATCTGCTTTCTTGTATGTGTTCCTTTTAAACCAAACAGCATTCCCGATGCCTTCGGATCTTGTATCGGACTTCGTTCTCCATAGATATAAGGAAGCATGATCAGTCCTTCCGATCCGGTCTCTATCTCTGCCGCCTCCCTCGCCATTACTGCATACGCGTTTTCACCGCCGGCACGTTCCTGATTCAATTCTTCCTGATAAAACGTATCCCGCACCCATCTCGTCAGCGTTCCTGCCGCATTTGTTCCGTCTCCGATACAAAATGTTCCTGGTATCGTAAATTCTTTGCCGCCTTTTAATGAACCGTTTCCATTTGCCGAAACATAATCATCAACATAATGATCGACACAATAATAGTAAAACATCGATGAACCGTACTGAAAAAATACCGTTCCCGATTCTACCAGTCCTGCACTGATTGCTTCTGCGGTAGAATCTCCTGTTCCCACAATTACCGGAGTCCCTGCTTTCAATCCGCTTTCTTTGGCTGCATCCTCTGTCACTGTTCCTGCAATTTCAAAAGAATAGGCACACTCCGCGATCTGATCCGGGCGGCAATATAAACCGCAGTTCTCTTTATTTATCGTGCCATCCCGATTATAAAGCGGACGAAACGATCCTTTTGCCAAAAACTGATCGATGACATACCTGCCGGTTAATTTTGCAGTAAGATATGAACTTCCTGTCAAAAACTTATATGTCTTTTCATATATTTCCGGCTCATGATGTTTGATCCACAAAATTTTCGTTGCCGTATCTCCGGTACAGATCGGATGCCCGAACATTTTTTTGACGTCATCTCCATAATATTGCGTCAGCCATTTGATCTCTTCTTCCGCCCGCGAGTCAATTCCATACAATATTGCAGGACGAAGCGGATTACATTCTCGATCAACGGGCAGGCAGTCTGTACCAAGAGCGCTCGTTCCGACACATCTGATTTCATCAGGACAAATCCTGCTCTTTTCAAGAAGAAGCCTGCATAATTTACAGAAGTCTCCCCACCAGACTTTCTCCGCGTCATGTTCAAACCATCCTTCCTGCGGATGATCCATCCCATGAGTTACCGAACAATCTGCAACAGGAATCATCTTTTCATCGATCAGCATTCCTCGCGACTCATATGTACCGATATCTATTCCCAGATAATATTCTTTCACTATTTTCTCCTCAAAGATTCTTCTTTACAAAATGTTTTCCTACAAACCTTTTCTTATATCAGCCACAATCCCCATAAATTCTCTTACACGTTCTTTATCTACTCTTCCGTTAAATACGCCGTCCTTTTTAAACGCCGTTCCCATGCAGACGCCGTCGCAGTTTGCCAGTTTCTCTCTGACATTCCCATGATTACATCCTGTATTGCAAAATACCGGGACTTTTCTTGGCGTCGCCACTTCGTGTACTTTCGCAAGGATCACATCGTCTGGTTCTGCTCCTGCTGCCGCTCCCGACACACATAATCCATCCGCAAAATCACCAAACATAATAGATTTTGCAACAACCTGAATATCTCTATGAACGAGATATGCATCCGCTTCTGGATTTACTTTAAAAAGAAGCTTCATCTCTTCGATTCCGAGAGCTTTTCTGTGACGGATCGCTTCTCCGCTGTTAGAGATATACACCCCATATTCTCCCATATACGCTCCTGAAAAACAGCTTCTGCCGAATTTTGCTCCTGTCGCCGCTCCGAGATCGATCGTTGCAATCGGATTCTTTACTACATTGACACCAAACGGTACGCTGATCTCATCTTTCAGTTTTCCGATGATGTATGCCATAGAAGAAATAACTGCGATATCCGCTGCCGGCTGATACGGAAGACTAAATTCATTCGCAAAAAGGATTCCGTCAACTCCGCCATCCTGCAGCGCCAAAAGGTCTTCATGCGCATGTTTTACAACCTCTTCTACATCTCCGCAAAATCCCGGATCTCCCGGAAGCGCATCCAGATGCAGTAACGCGATAATTGGTTTCTCTACTCCAAACATATCCTGTGTCCACATAATCTTTCTCCTTCATATAATAAAGTGTTTATAATGATCCAAGCTCATTTGTATTCGCCCTCAGCCATGAAACAATATCATCAATCGCCTTATCCGGATCGCAATAATATCTTCTGTCACATATTTCAAAAGAAACCGTTCCGTCATAACCTCTGTTTTTGATCAAATCATAATATTCTTTCATCGGAAAATCCCCATCACCCGGAACGGTATGTCCCCGATCGTTAAAATGAATATGCTGAAGCTTATCGCCCAAATTATCAAAATAATCCTCAATCGTTTCCCCGGCGTATGTCATCTGATCCATATCGACCATTCCGACGACTGCCGGAGAATCAATCTCTTCAAGCATCTTTGCAATATCCTTACTGGTGATAAGCACATTTGTCGTTGTCACTTTCAATTCTTCCAAAAACAGCTTAACACCTTTTTTTTCGCAGTATTCCGCAAGTGTCCGCAGCGATTCTCTGCAATACTTCCAGCTTTCTTCCCTCGGCTGATCAAAGTATCCGAATCCGGTACTGATCTGTACGCATGGGCAATCAAGAAACTGCGCCGTATCGATCGCCCGCTGATAATACCGGATACTGGACTCTCTCGTAAGATCATCCTGCGTACAGAAATTAACAGGATACACACAGTTTTCAGGGGTCATCGCCATCACACTCAGATGATGCGCATCAATTTCCCGTTTCAGCTCAATCAATCTGGAAAGAGGATAATCGAACAAATTAAGCTGCGGAGCCGAACAGTACAGATCAATACTGTCAAATGGAGACCGTTCCACTTTATCTAAAAATTTTTTGATTGGATATCTTAAATAATGATAATTCATAGGTGCAAATTTCATTGCAGTATCCCGCCCCTTTCAATACTTAAAATTTAAAAAGACTGCCGCCCGCTCCTTTCGGATTCAAGGCTGCAGTCTCGCTTTCGCTTTTCAGCTTTCTTTTTGTTTTGCCATTGCCGCAGCGCTTTGTCTTCTGCCTTCTTAGAATACAACTGCTCCTATAAGGAGTGCGACTATTACTGATACAACTGTACATACAAGACCCGGTATCATATAGCTGTGGTTCAATACAAATTTACCGATCTTCGTTGTTCCTGCTGAGTCAAACGCAATGGCTGCAACACACTGTCCTGAAGCCGGAATGAAATAGTTAGATGAACATGCGATCCAGCCTGCTACAATTACGTTTGCCGGAAGTCCTAAAGCAATTCCGATCGGAACCATGATCATTGTTGTCGATGACTGACTCGTTGTGATCGCACCCACTATGAATACCGCTACAATGTAAATCCATGGATGCTCATTTGTCAGCGCTGACATATTATCTGTAATAAAGGAAGACTGGTCGCCGATAAATGTATTTACAAGCCAGCATAATCCAAATGCCAGAACAACTGCAAACATACCTGTTTTAAATACCGGCTGATCAAGCACTTTGTTGCTGTCAAGCTTTGTAAGAAGGATCATAGCTGCAGCAGCTACCAACATGAAGATTTCGATTACTGTCGTAAGCGGAAGTTTGCTTCCGTCTGCCAGGGTCGGAACTAAACCGCTTACCGCTCCGAGAAGAACGATTCCTGCCATTGCAATAAGGAAGATCGTAACGGAAATTTTTGCTTCTTTGCTGACTTTTTTCTCTTCTTTTTCTTTCTTAGAAAAATCTTCGATCTGTCCTGCTGCTACACGAGCCTGAAATTCTGGATCGTCTGCAAGTTCTTTTCCTTTCTTGAGCACTGCGATTGCCGCAACAACCGTTCCGATTAAAGTTGCCGGAATACAAACAAGAAGTAATGTGAAGATATTCACTGTTGTATAATTCGTTGCCTCTGCCATGAAAGCGAGGATACCAACTGTCGCTGCGGAAATCGGACACGCTGTGATCGCCTGCTGTGAAGAAACGATCGATGCGGAAATCGGTCTTTCCGGGCGAACGCCTGTCTCAATAGAAATTTCATTAATAACCGGAAGAAGACTGTAAACAATATGACCTGTACCACACATAAATGTAAAGATATATGCTACAACAGGAGCAAGTATTGTAATCATCTTCGGATTCTTCCTAAGAATTTTCTCCGCTATACGGACGAGGTAATCCAAACCTCCGCAAGCCTGCATTGTTGCCGCCGCACAAATAACTGCTATCATGATCAAAATTACTGTGACAGGCGGATCAGAAGGAGTAACATGAAGAATGAATGTCATAATAAACATTCCGACTCCCCCTGCCATCGCAAGGAACGTACCTCCCACACGAACTCCGATAAAAATGATTGCAAGAACGATAATCAATTCTATCCAAAACATAATCTAACCTCCTAAATCTCTCTTTCGTATCTCTTCCTTGAGTGTTCTTACTTAAAAAAACTATGCGCATATTCTTTAACTCTACAAACCAATCCAGCGGAATGTATTTATTTGTATTGCTCTGTATTGTTTTGTATCTGATACAATAGTATATTTGTTTTGTTGTTTTGTCAATTTGTTTTTGCATTTTTGTGTATTTTACACTAATATAACTTATTTTTTTGTGCACTATGTCATAATTCTATTGTTTTGTATTACTTAATTGTATTACCTTTATTTTCCAGTGCATTACACCGAGATTCAAAGAGATCACTAAGACCCCGGCAAGTCCTGACTTTTACTCTTCCCAGTTACAAAAAAAGTCTGCACATTGGCAGACTCCTTTTATAAAATAAGTTTTATCGCTTAATCGGTCATAAATAGTTTGTTTTTATATCCTGTTTTTAATACTCTACTTTCCACATATAACGGCGCGTCGCAAGCGGGTGCTCACGTTTCGTTGCAAGAGCATGGTTGTAGATCGGGTATACATTATTAAACAAAGCATGATTGAAGTAATCAACAACCGATGCATCGATCGTTGAAAGCCCCAGTTCTTTTGCATCAAGAACTTCGATACGTTTCGCATATTTTTTAAGGAATGTAAGAGCTCTTTCGTCTAATTCCCTCGTTGTTCCTTCTGAAATCTGGATCATAAACGGACGGTTTGCGTCTGTGATTTCAAAAGGACCGTGGAAATATTCCCCTGTATGGATGCTGCTTGAATCAAGCCACTGCATCTCCATGAAAATACAGATGCTTTCCATATAGGCAGCTCCGTAAGAAGCGCCGCTTCCCATTGTATAGATCACGGAATCATTCTTATATTCTTCTGCAAAAGCTTCCGCTCTCTCTGCCACATGTTTACGGGCATTTTTAATAATATTACTGATCATGCCAAGTCCTTCATAAAACTTGTCATAATTCTCATAACCTTCTGTCTGCGCCAAAAGTTCAACAGCTACAAGCAGCGCACACTGTGTTTTCTCTCCTGCATAGTCAATATCTCCGGCAAGATGATCCGGACTTGCATCAAATGTATAACGGATAATATAGTCGCCGAATTCAATAATTTCAGACTCTTCAAGCCATGTCAGAATAATAACTGCAGCTCCTTTTTCTTTTCCGAGTTTTGCCGCCTGAATTGTTTCCGGTGTATTACCTTTGTGACATGCCAGACAGATAATCGAATTTTCACCAAAATCCTTCGGTGTACTGTGAACAAACTCATTACTGTTGATCCATGCCGATCTAAGAACCTGCGCTTCTCTTTCCATAAATGTTTTTGCCGGATAGAGAGCACCCAAAGAACCGCCGCATCCTACAAAATAAATATTTTTTACTCCGCCTTTTTCGTTTTTGTTTTCAATAATTTCTGTAATAATTTTTTTGATATCTGTACTTACATATGACATTGTATTACATCTCCTTCTATTTGTGTATTTCTTTGTTTCTATCCGAAGTGTAATACAATATAATACTTTTTGTCAATATATAATTTGTTTTCTCTTTATTATATACATTTTTATGCAAATGTATTATAATGTGAACAGTAATACTTTATTAGGGAGGTTGTTCTATGGAATTGAATAATACGATTGCAACGCCACTGTACAAACAATTAGAAGAAAAACTTCAACATGAAATCGAAACAGGTGAACGCCCTGCCGGCAGTCGCCTCCCTACAGAAAATGAACTAAGCGAAACTTATCATGTAAGCAGAGTTACAGTTCGGAAAGCGCTTGCCGGATTATCTGAATTAGGATATCTTGACCGCAAATCAGGAAAGGGAACGTTCGTTGCTGAAAAGAAATTACACCGCAGTATTACGGATGTCATTAGCTTTACTGACATGTGCCGTATGAGGAATGCAACCGCCGGAGCCAAAACTATTAAAATAGCACTGGAAGAA
>CAJLUP010000055.1 GCA_905209865.1 uncultured Lachnospiraceae bacterium | reverse complement strand
ACTGCATATGATCTGTATCTGATGTTTGAGGCAGCCTTGGAAGACCAGACGTTTCTTGACATCATTTCCATGAAATCATATACTGCATCTGTCACATCAGCAGACGGAACTGTCTACACAGCGGACTGGTCTGCAACAAATTATTATTCAAACGGAACAACGACGCCTCCTGACGGAATCCATGTATATGGCGGCAAGACTGGAACAACCGATCAGGCAGGAAATTGTGTGATTTTATATGAGAAAAATGCGGCTGGAAATCCATATATCTCTGTTATCATGGGAGCTTCCGACAAACCGCTTCTCTATGAAGAAATGAATGAATTATTAATGAAAGGTATGAAATAAAAGAAATACAACACCCTGTAAATATGAAATTACCGTTTTTGTTTTGGCAGCTTCATTTTACAGGGTGTCATTTTTTGCAATGTCGACAAGCCTAAGTCCGAGCTTGCCCGAGACCTTGGTGGCCGCTTGCAATCCCCAAATGTGCCTTTTGGCACTTCCGGTGATTTATTCAGACATAGATCTGATTCTGCCAAACAGACTGATTAAATATAAACCGCATAAACCCACTATCGTGTAGATGATCCGGGAAAGCCAGCTCATATTACCACACAGAAATGCCACAAGATCAAATCTGAATACCCCAATCAGCAGCCAGTTGACAGCACCTATAATAACGAGCGTCAGAGCTGTATTGTCAAACCATTTCATGTTATTTCCTCCTTTACCATCTCAATATTTTTTATTATGTCCGTAAAAAGTGGAAATATACAAAAAAAAATGATATACTAGCAACGCTAGAAAAAATGCAGGAGGTGTATCCTGAATTGACATCCAAAAAAAATAATTCAGTCAATATAAAAAAGTATAAAACAAAAAGAGAATTAAATCTCGGGATCTTTCTTTTTGCAATCGTATTTATATACTTACTCGTGACGATTGTTTTATATTTTACCGGTGACAGAATTTCTGTTTATGAAGTAAGAGAGGGCAGCATTGTAAAAGATAATTCGTATACCGGTCTTATTATTCGTAACGAGATGACAGTAAATGCCGAATCTTCCGGTTATGTCAGTTATTACCAGGCTGAAAACAGCAAGATCAAACGCGGCATGAATGTCTATGCTGTTTCTCCTGAAAAACTTGATACAACTTCCGGAACGAGTTCTGCACAGGAAAACAGTACAAACGGGCAGTCGATCATGGTAAACCCTGAAGTCCGTTCTGCTATTACTTTGCAGACACAGAATTTTGTAGAAGGATATGATTCGAATGAATTTAACTCTGTATATTCATTGAGATCAGAAATTACTACCGCGCTGCAAAACGAATTCAGCGCGACCCGCACCGAACAGCTTGACGCTGTAATTGCCGCAAGCGGACTGTCGGTATCTTCTTATGCCGCACAACAGGACGGAATTATCGCCTTCTCGATTGACGGATACGAAGATTTGACAGTAGATACATTTACTCCGTCAGATTTTGATAAGACAAAATACGAAGTATCCGCCTTATCCGACCAGACAAAAATCCAAGCCGGAGAGCCGGTATATCGGATGATCACAAGTGAAGACTGGTCTGTTATCGTTCCGTTTACGAAAGAGACGGCGGTAAAACTAAAACATGAAAATGTCTCCGGTATGAAAGTACGAATAGATAAAGACAGCGAAACACTTTGGGGAAAGCTTACTATTGTCGAACGTCAGGGGAATTATTACGGACAGCTTGATTTCGATAATTCTATGATCCGTTATGCAGAAGAACGATTTCTAAATGTTGAATTGATCATGGAAGATGAAAGTGGACTGAAAATTCCAAAATCATCTGTAGTAAATGAGAAATTTTATGTAATTCCAAAAGAATACCTGACAACCGGAGGAAACAGCAGCGCTAACGGTGTGATGCTCGCAAAAGAAAATGGAAGTACTGTTTTTCATACAGTAAATATCTATGATATTTCTGAAAATGGAGACGTCTGTATCAGCAAAAATGATTTGAAAGAAGGCAGTATTTTAGTAAAACCGGAATCTTCTGATACATTTACCGTTGGAAAAACAAAGAATCTGCAGGGTGTATATAATATTAATAAAGGATATGCCGTATTTAAAAAAGTAAGCGTTCTCTGTGAGAATGATGAATATTATATCGTAAAAGAAGGAGAGTCATATGGCCTTTCCAACTACGATCACATTGTACAGGAAGGCGCAGGTATCAACTCAGACGATGTTGTGTTTCAATAGGGACAGTTTTTGAGAACACTGTTTTGTTCATCTGATTTTCAAATTATCAAATAAGGAGTGATAAAATGCTAAAAGAAAATTTATCCGAAGTAGAAGAGCGGATACAGGCAGCATGTGAAAGAGCTGGAAGAAAACGAGATGAAGTTACACTGATTGCCGTCAGTAAGACAAAACCGCCGCACATGCTTCAGGAAGCGTACGATCTCGGAGTTCGCGTCTTCGGAGAAAACAAAGTGCAGGAAATCCGTGAAAAATATGAAATCTTACCGCAAGACATTCAATGGCATATGATCGGGCATCTTCAGACAAACAAAGTAAAATATATCATCGATAAAGTAAAACTGATCCATTCTGTTGACTCCTTAAAATTAGGCGAGACGATCGAAAAGGAAGCTGCGAAACAAAATCGGATCATGGATATTTTATTAGAAGTGAACGTGGCGCAGGAGAGCAGTAAATTTGGATTAAAAACAGAAGAAGTAATTCCTCTTATGGAAAAATTTTCACAATTACCGCATTTAAGAGTAAAAGGTCTTATGACGATCGCACCATTTGTCGAAAATCCAGAAGAAAACCGTGCAATTTTTGCAGATTTACATAAATTATATGTTGACATTAAGGAAAAAAACATTGATAATGGTACTGTGAGCATACTTTCAATGGGGATGACCAATGATTATGAAGTTGCCATTGAAGAAGGCGCAACTATGGTTCGTATCGGAACCGGAATCTTTGGTGCCAGAAATTACAATATCTGATGTAAGATCTGGAAAGAAGGTATGACATGGCAGAAGAAATGTCCAACAGAATAACTGTAGTCTTTTGCTATGAAAATAATAAAATTGCGCAAGTGATACAGCGCAAGATAGGAGTGTAAAAAATGGGTGTATTTGATAAATTTCTGGACATTATGAAACTGAATGAAGAGGATTATGATGACGATTTTTATGATGAAGAGGATGAATATTTCGACGATGAAGAATTCGAAGAAAAAGCTCCTCGCCGTTCTTTGTTCGGAAAGAAAAATACGAAAGAAGAATCCTTTGACGATTTTGATATGGAAGAGGAGAAGAAATTTCAGCCTGCTTCCTCAAACAAGGTGACTCCAATGAGACATCCTGCAGCCAGAAAGGGTGGTAATATGGAAGTTTGTGTTGTAAAACCAAGTTCTGTTGATGATTCAAGAGAGATTACAGAGACATTATTGTCTGGACGTACTGTTATCTTAAATCTTGAAGGTATGGATCTTGAACTTGCACAGCGTATTATTGATTTTATTTCAGGCGCTACATTTGCAATTAACGGAAATCTTCAGAAAATTTCGAACTACATATTCCTCGTAACACCGACAAATGTAGATATTTCAGGAGATTTGCAAGATCTTCTCGGCGGTTCTATGGAAACTCCGAGTGTGAAAGGAAGATATTAATTCGGACATGGGAAACAGTACTCTTGAAAAAGATAAATATCTTCTTGAAAAACGGTTCATGGAGTTATCCCGGACTGCATACCAAAGAGATATTATAACTTACTCCGATTTTCTGAATTTAAACGAACAAAATATACTTCATACACTGCCGAAAGACAAATGGTTTTCACAAATCATTACTTTCGGCGGGTATGACATGGCAGAGCGTCAGATGGCTGCGTTTATCCCTGATGCTCTTTATTTGCGTTACGGAGAAAAAGAAGGCACAGTTCCGCCTTATCCGTTTAAAATGATTCAGATCCTTCCTTTGAATCGTAAATTTTCAGAAGATCTCACTCACAGAGATTATTTGGGGGCAGTTCTGAATTTGGGAATTGATCGAGTGAAAATCGGCGATATTCTTATGCAAAACAGTACAGCGCTTCTCTTTGTTCATAATGACGTCGCTGCTTTTATATGTGAAGAACTGACCCGGATCCGTCATACTTCTGTTAAGGCAGAAGAAGTTCCTTTTTTTGATATTCAATATACTCCAAAATACGAAGAAATCAGCGGAACTGTCGCTTCTGTTCGTCTGGACACTTTATTGGCTCTTGCCTTTTCTTCTTCACGGACAAAGCTTACCGGACTGATCGAAGGAGGAAAAGTTTTCGTTAATGGGAAATTGATTACAAGCAATGGATATCAGCCGGAAGAAGGAGATCTGATCTCAGTCCGCGGAATGGGGAAATTTCGTTTTGTAGGAATCGGAAATAAAACGCGGAAAAATCGAATCTATGCGCAGATATATAAATATATTTAGATATGGAGAACACAATGGCTTTAGAAACAGAGAAACAAAATTTTCGTTTATTAAAAAGCTATCTTATAGCAATTTTTGGGATCGGAGCTGCAATTTTTTTCGATCAAATTACAAAATATTTTGCAGCAGCGTATTTAAAAGGCAACCATGCAAAAGTGCTCATAGAAGGCATCTTTGAACTGCAATATCTTGAAAATAGAGGAATGGCATTCGGAATACTCCAAAATAAACAGTTTCTGTTCATCATAGGGGCTTTAGTTATATGCGCAGTTGTCTTTTTTATATATGGAAAGCTCCCTTATGAAAAAAAATATATGCCTCTTCGGATTTGTTCGATTCTGCTGATCGCCGGAGCTATCGGCAACTTAATTGATCGAGTAAGGTTAAATTATGTAATCGATTTTTTCTATTTCAAATTGATTGATTTTCCAATCTTTAACGTAGCTGACTGCTATGTGGTTGCAGCATGTATCACTTTTGCGATTTTAATTTTATTTTATTATAAAGAAGATTCTGATTTTGATTTCCTTCACAAATCAAGACGCGCTTCTTTTGATAAATAAATTAATCTGCAATCTATTTCATATAAAACAGAAAGGTCACATACTATGGAACAGATCAAACTGACAGCCGATTGCAGCGGGGAAAGGATTGACAGATTTTTAAGTGAAAATCTTGAGAACCTTTCCCGTTCTTATATTCAAAAGCTGCTGAAAGACGAAAAAATTACCGTCAATCAAAAATCTGCCAAAGCGAATTACAAAATCAATGAGAACGATGAGATAGATATCCTTATTCCCGATCCTGAAATGTTAGATATTCTTCCTGAAGAAATCCCGCTTGACATTTTATATGAAGATTCTGATATTCTTGTTGTAAACAAACCAAAAGGCATGGTTGTACATCCGGCTCCCGGACATTACAGTCATACTCTTGTCAATGCCGTCATGTATCACTGCGAACACAATCTTTCAGGAATCAACGGAGTTCTTCGCCCTGGAATTGTACACCGGATCGATATGGATACAACTGGATCGCTCCTTATATGCAAAAACGATAAAGCGCATCAGATCATAGCCGATCAGTTGAAAGAACATTCTATTACACGGCGATATCATGCCATCGTTCACGGGAATCTAAAAGAAGATATCGGAACGATCGAGGCGCCGATCGGAAGGCATCCGATCGACCGGAAAAAGATGAGTACAAAAGCGAAAAACGGAAAACCTGCAGTTACACATTATAAAGTTTTGCACCGTTTTTGTAATTATACTTATATCGAATGTGAATTAGAAACAGGACGTACTCATCAGATTCGTGTTCATATGGCAAGCATCGGGCATCCGATCTTAGGAGATCGTTTATATGGACCGTCAAAATCTCCTTTCAAACTTCAAGGACAGACTCTTCACGCCAAAATTCTCGGAGTGATCCATCCTTCCACAGGAAAATATATTGAATTTGACGCCCCGCTTCCTGAATACTTTGAAAAACTTCTTACCCAATTAGAAAAACAATGATTTTAAATCACTTACTTTATAAACTATTGTATTTTCGCTTGTTTTTAGCTATAATACTCATATGCAGTTCGTTTATACATCTGATTTTTATGCATAATCACATATTATTGACGTAAAGGAGAGTGACTTCATATGAAAACAAATACGATCATTACTATCGGAAGAGAATTCGGAAGCGCCGGACGCGAGATTGGAAATCGGGTTGCCGAACAACTTGGAATCAAACTTTATGACAAGGAAATGCTTGCACGCGCCGCAAAAGAAAGCGGTATTTGTGAAGAAATTTTCGAATCTCATGACGAGAAGCCGACAAGCAGTTTTCTCTACTCCCTTGTAATGGATACCTATTCTATGGGATATTCAGGAAATACATATACAGATATGCCGATCAACCATAAAGTTTTTCTTGCACAGTTTGATGCCATAAAAAAAATTGCAGATGAAGGTCCTTGTATCCTCGTCGGAAGATGTGCCGATTATGCGCTCGAGTCTTATAAAAATGTAGTAAGTGTTTTCATTCATGCCGATTTAGACGCAAGAATACGACGTATCGCAAGGATTTATAATCTGACAGATGCAAAAGCGAAAGATATGATTCTTAAAACAGATAAGAAAAGGGCAGGCTATTATAACTATTATACGAATAAAAAGTGGTCCGACTCGAAAAGCTACGAACTTTGTCTTACAAGTTCTGAACTTGGTATAGACGGCACTGCAAAAGCAATTATCGATTATGTAAATCTAAAAGAGAGTATTGCAAAAGAAAGTAAAAAAATCTAATAAATATATAGGATCCTATTTCCCGGAGATGGTAAAATAAATTTTCTTAATTATAAATTTGTTTTATCGTTTTCGGGATTTTTTATTTGATCTGATTATATTCTCTTCTATATGAACCATTATCTTGTATAAAACGATTTCTATAATTGATTTTGTTAGGTATATATAGTATTATAAAAATAATAGGGAAATTTTATAGAAAATGACGAAAAGGAGCTGGGGGAAGCTTATGAAAAAATTCAAACAATTTAAAATCCGCCAAACAATTTTGAGCATTTTGCTCATAGCAGCTTTGATCCTGCCGCTGTGCAGCGGGATCGGTATTCGTGCGGAAGCAAAGGAAAAGGAAACAAACGTTTATAAAATTTATCCGATTCCTCAATCTGTAGTTTACGAAAACGGAGAATTCGCTATGTCAGATACAGTCAATGTTATATATGAAGATGACATTGACGAAGCAACAAAGAAATTTCTGGAAGAAGTGATAACAAACTACGGAAAAACTGTTGTACAGGCAGAAGATATTGCAGATGGGGAAACTACGATCCTTTTAGGAACAAACGGTTCTTCCGGGAAAGCAAGCGACTATGTCGATAAGAATGTAACAATTAAAACAGACGATTTGTTTTCTAAGACAGATTCATATGTGCTCAGCGCCAAAGACAACGTCATCTCCATTGTAGGAAAAGACAGCGACAGCACATTTTACGGCGTTGCCACATTGCAAATGATGCTGAAATCTTATGATTCTCCACAACTTCGCAATGTGCAGATCGAAGATTTTGCAGGCATAGAATATCGTGGATTTATTGAAGGATTCTATGGCGGATGGGATTATAAATCAAGAGAGAGTCTGATGCGGTTCGCTCGTGATGTAAAAATGAACAATTATGTTTATGCATCAAAAACAGATCCATATCATACGAATAAATGGGGCGAACTTTATCCGCAAAATGAGATTGATCAAATCAGAGAACTTGTCAAAGTCGGGGAAGAAACAAAATGCTACTATGCATGGTCCGTGCATATTTCAGGATTTTTTAGCGGTTTAGATACATCAAATGAAACAGCTTACAATGAACGATATGAAAAATTACTTGCCAAATTCCAGCAGCTTTATGATGCTGGCGTCAGAAAATTTGATATTCTGAACGATGACTTTGGAAGCGGCACACATGAAGATGTTGTAAATCTTCTGAATAAATTAACAACTGAATTCATTCAGCCAAAGAACTGTAAACCGATCACTTACTGTATGCAAGGATATAATAAAGGATGGGCAAATGCAGCAGAATTGGAAGCATTAAAAGCACTCGATTCATCCATTATCCTCTATTGGACAGGCGACGATGTAAATTCACCGATTACACAGGAAACTATTAATTATGTATCAGAAAAGACCGGTCACAAAGTTTGTTTCTGGCTGAATTATCCGGTAAACGAACATGCCAAATCAGGAATTTATCTTGGAGATATTACACATTATGCCAGAGACGGTGTCACTGGACTTACAGGCGCCGTATCGAATCCTTCCCGTTTTGCCCAAAGCAATAAGATCGGATTGTTCCAGTTAGCATCTCTATTTTGGAATAATACTGATTATTCCGAACATGCACAAACAATTTGGCAGGATGCTTTCCTCTACGTCGAACCTGAAGTACAGGATGCCTACTTTAAGATTGCAAGCAATGTTGCGAACTGTCCTCACTCTGGTCGCGTACCCCAGGGATTTCCTGAATCCGAATACTTAAAAGAAAAGCTTGAAAGCGTCATGGAGAAGGTCAATACCGGAGAACTCTTAAAAGACGATAAAGAAACTGCTAATCTGCAGGCAGAGTTCGATTCCATTTTAAAAGCGATCGAAACTTTTAATGTTGATTGTAAAAATGAAGATTTGAAATCAGAACTTGCCCCTTGGCTTCACTCCTTAAAAGATATCGTTTCCGGAGCAAAGGCAATCATTGAAAGTGTTATAGCCATTCAGGAAAAAGATACAAATACAGCCTGGGTCAAATTTGCCGCTGCAGGAAAAGCACTGGAAACATGGAATACATATCCGACCGCAGAAGGTGAAACAACAATGGCAGAAGCAGGAAGTAAACGTCTGCATCCATTCGTTTCATCTATGACATTGTGGGCTAAAAACGCATTGACACCACTTTTTGATTCCAACAACACAGATGTCACACCATCTTTCTATGCGGTTTTAGGAGGAGTAAAACAAACAGATGACGCAAACTCAGCCAATCTGTTCGATCAGGATCTGACAACTGCAGGTAAATGGCAGCAAAATCAAAAGACAGGAGACTATTACGGAGTTGATCTCGGCAGAATAATCCCGATAACAGATATTACAATCGTGCAGGGGACAACTGATACCGACCATGATTATTTCCATAACTTTATTTTGGAATATTCCGAAACAGGTTCTGACGGATCTTGGACGGCAATTCAGGAATATAAAGAAACAGATGCTGCACAGCATATTGAAAAATCCGGGTTAGATATAAAAGCCCGCTATATCCGTATCCGTCTTACCAAGACAGGTACAATAACTCCTGCAAAAGAGAATTATTGGACAAATGTACGTGAATTTACTGTTAATAAAAAAGCAGAAGAAGGAGAGCGTATTTATACAAATATCGAAAGTTTAAAAAAGACTCCTCTCCATGTACTCGGAAATGAATTTCGTGTAAAAGATCTGAAAAATATAGAATTAAAACCGAATGAATATATTGGAATCAAAATGACATCTTTGACTTCCGTATCTGCAATTTCATATAAGGCAGACGGACTTGCTGGGGCAAAAATACAATATTCGCTGAACGGAATTGAATGGACGGATGCAGCAGACTTTAACGAACCTCAGATAATGCGTTATATCCGTATTGTGAATCCGACTGAAAAAGCAATTACAGGAACATTGACAAAACTTGGAATTTCGGCAAACAATCTGAAAATCACTCCAACAATGAGTGAGACAAGCTTTACAAATCCGCTCAGAGAAGGTAAGTGGGAATATATGTTTGACGGTGACATTTCAACTTACGCATGGACGAATCAAGGACAAAACAAAGATGACTACATTATCGTAGACTTAGGCGTGTTAACTTCCCTCTATGACGTTACCATCGCCACATGGGACGGAAAAGCACATTTATACGATGCGGATATTCAGATTTCTGCTGATAAAAATAAATGGAGAACAATCGCTTCTGTAAAAGATGACAATACAAAAGTGGAGCCTCCGTGCCGTTATGTCAGAGGAAACGGGGAAGGAGAGCAAGCCAGATATATTCGCATTCTTATAACAGATCAAGTTGCATCGAAATATGATAATCCGTTCCTTCGGATCCACGAAATCGAAGTCAATAAAAATGTAGAAAAAGATATCAGCACGTCACCAGTAATCTCAAGCGCATCCGGCGATTTGGATAAATGTATCGACAAAGATATCTCTACGGTATTTACAACAACGGATTCCGAAGCAGGATGGCTTGAATACAGACTGACTGATCACACAAAACTGAACTCCATTTCCCTCCTGCAAGATGCACAGGAAATCTCTAACGCCTCCGTAAAAGTAAGAACCGGCGTCGATAAATGGGAAGAACTTGGTTCTTTTGATCAGGGAACAAAAACTTTTGATACGTCAAAATACGATCATATTTTTGCAATTCGCTTGGAGTGGACTGACGGAAAAGCGCCTTCTGTTTATGAAATTTATACAGATGAAGATTCCCTGCAAGATACCGATGATATCGGAATTTATGTCGAACATATCATTGACACAGAACCAGATCCGGAAGAACCAGAGCAACCGGAAATTCCCGACTCTGAAAATCTTGCATTAAAACGTCCGGTTGAAGTATCCGGAACAGAACTTAACGGAGATCAGAAAGATTTTGCTGTAGACGGAAATCGGGATACGCGATGGAACAGTAACTATATCAAGGGATCTCAGGCAGACAAAGAGGCTTGGATCATTGTTGATCTTGGAGAAACTACAAATATAATAGAATCTCTTACAGCAGAATATTTTAACCTTGTCTACCCCACAGATTATGAGGTTCTTGTATCAGCAGATAAAGAAAATTGGATTACAGCAAAAACACTCAAGTATGAACCTAACGGCGCAGCACATCCTACTCATGAGATTACACTTGATCAGCCGATCGTCGGAAGATATGTGAAATTGTTATTCCATGAGTTGAACAGCGCCGCTATCGGAAACTGTGTCGGTTTGGAAGAACTTACTATAACCGGAAAAAGAATTTCTTCTGAAACAGAATTGAAAGAATATCTTCCGATCAATGACATTAAAATTGATAAGGGTACTTCTGAAAAAGAACTGAAAAAATTACTTCCATCGCTTATTACAGGAAAACTCGCATTAAAAAACAGCGATAAAACACTGGATCCGGCCTCTCTTTTTGTGAATTGGGATCTTTCAAAATACAATGCCGATCAAGATGCAACACTTGTTTTAAATGGAAATTTAATCGGTGCAGGAAAAGTATCCAATAATGAAATTTCACTGACTCTTATCATTGGAACAGGAGAAACGACTCCTCCTGTCGAGCCGGAAGATCCTGATGCGGAAAAGATCCAGCAGTTAAAACAGGAATTATCTTCCCTGATCGCGTCTGCCAAAGAAAAAACGGAATCTGATCA
>CAJLUP010000054.1 GCA_905209865.1 uncultured Lachnospiraceae bacterium | reverse complement strand
TTAAAATCCCGTGGGTAGTGATACCCGTACCGGTTCGATTCCGGTCTGCGGCATTTCGAAATGACTCAATTCAAAGATTTGAGTCATTTTTTGTGTGCGCTTTGCGGCGCAGTCTCTAATGGGTGAAAGACCCTAATCCGCCCTGGCAGTGGGAAGGATACAGCCAAGACCAAGGGTGTCGTGGGTGTTGTGGGCGACCACGAATCCGAAGGAAGGTGGAGGCAAATCTCTGGTCTGACAAATAGAAATTGAGTCATTCGACAGGCAATAGCACAGGAACTCTCGCCAATCTTTGAGGAGCAGTTCTCAGAGAACAGTATTGGTTTCAGACCGAAAAGAAGGGCACACGATGCTCTAAGACAATGCCAAAAGAACTTGCCTGTAGTAGAAAAGGTTATTGGAGAATGGCGAAAGTCTTGAACCAAATCTTTCCCCCAAAAAAATAAATAATAGCCAAGCTAGGATATACATCCATGCCTGACTATTATCTAGTAGTTTGCGAAAACTAAGGAACCGCCTGGGACCGAACGGTATGCTGGGTGGTGTGAGAGGTCGGCTAATTAATGATTAGCCTCCTACTCGATATTATGAAAAGAGAGGAAGGTTAAGATGGGATATACCGACGAAAAGGATTATATAATGCGAATGATCAAAGAAATGGCGAGAGTGTTGTTTTCTTTAGCATTTGGGAAGACTTTTACCGCTGTGGAACTTGAGAATGAAGATCAGCTTAGAGTGTCAGGAAAGTCTTTGAGAGAATGGTATGATATGGTTGATCGGGGCGAGATTAATGAGGCGGAAAACCTTCTTTTAGATGAGATTCACTATGAGGTAAGAGAGGATGTTATGGCAGCGACGCTCTTCTACCAATATGTAAGTGAAAAAGAGGAGAATTTTTTGCAGGAACACCGATATTCAAAGGAGGAAGTTCTTTTCGGAATGGAAGATTTAATGAAAAAATCAGGATATCAGGATCTTTTGAATCTATTGGAAAGAGAATAAGTAAGAAAAGCAGCTGAGAAGAAATTTGAAAAGGATTAGAAATAAATAGAAATAAACATTAAAAATAAATAAAAAAACAGTTGACAAATTATTTTTTAGTGATATACTTTGAAAGTCAAAATATTTAAGACTCAAATAAAATATGACGGAGAAGAAAAATGATAGGAAAAGTTTGTGGAACGGGATCGTATTTACCGAATCGAATCGTGAGCAACACTGAGCTTTCACAGCTTGTGGATACGTCTGACGAATGGATACGAGAACGAACCGGAATCAGGTGCAGACATATAGCGGTGAAGGAAACGACATCTGATATGGCATCGAAAGCGGCAAAGAAGGCGGTGAGCAACGGAGGAATAGATCCAGGAGAAATCGAATTGATTTTAGTTGCGACTTCTTCACCGGATGTGATCTACCCGTCTGTTGCATGTGTCGTTCAAAAGAACATCCGTGCAGAAAATGCGTTGGCGTTTGATATCAACGGAGCATGTTCTGGGTTTATGGTTGCTTTTAACACTGCGCAGGCGTACATTCGTGCAGGAGTCTTTAAAACAATTCTTGTGATCGGTGCGGAGAGCATGAGCCGTCTTGTAGACTGGCGAGATCGAAGCACATGCGTATTGTTTGGAGATGGCGCAGGCGCAGTTCTTATCAGGGCAGAAGAAGGAGAGGCGTACTGGCAGGCGGGACATTCTGACGGAATGAAAGATTTTGTTCTGACATTGAATTCCAAAGATCAGTTTGAAGAACAGACTGAAAGTTCGCCGGGATGCCTATCAGCTAAGTCTGGGATTTGTATGGATGGACAAGAGGTGTTTAAGTTTGCGGTGAGAAAAGTACCGGAATTGATCAATGAACTTTTGGAAAAGTCAGGATTAGAAACGGAGAAGATCGCTCTTTTTATTTTGCATCAGGCGAATGAAAGAATCGTAAAGGCTGTGGCGAAGAAGATGAAGGTTGATGAAAATCGTTTTCCGACAAATATGGAAAATTATGCAAATACTTCAGCGGCGTCAATTCCCATTTTGTTAGATGAATTAAACAGAGAGGGAAAACTGAAAGAAGGACAAACGATTTTGCTTGCCGGATTTGGCGCAGGGCTGACATGGGCAGGATGCATTTTGGAATGGTGAATCGCTTAAACTGTGAGAATTAAAACTGAAGATTTTGTGCAATTAAAAGGAAAAGAAGAAATAAGAGAAAAGAAGCAATAAGAGAAAAAAGAAAAGGAAAAGAGAAAGGAAGAACATATCATGACAGAGAGAATGAAAGAAATCGTAGCAGAGGCATTAAACGTAGAAATCGAAACTTTAAAGGACGATACATCATTTAAAGAAGATTTGGGAGCAGATTCACTTGATCTTTTTGAATTAGTAATGGCATTTGAGGAAGAGTTTGGAGTAGAAATTCCAACGGAAGATTTGGAGAAGATCACAACGATCAAAGACGCGGCTGCGTATATGGAAGCACACAAAGAATAAAGAGAAAAATACGAAAACAGGACAAAAAGACACGGAATCAAAGAGAGTTTAGAAGAAAGGCATTAAAATGAAAACAGAAATAACGGAGCTTTTGGGAATTGAATATCCGATCATTCAAGGTGGAATGGCATGGGTTGCAGAGTATCATCTGGCAGCCGCAGTATCCGAAGCAGGCGGTTTGGGAATTATCGGAGCGGCAAGCGCGCCGCCGGAATGGGTGAGAGATCAGATCCAAAAGGCGAAGGAACTGACAGATAAGCCCTTTGGAGTAAATATTATGCTGATGAGTCCGTATGCAGATGAGATTGCTCAGGTCATCGTGGAAGAAGAGGTAAAAGTTGTTACAACCGGAGCAGGTTCTCCTGAAAAGTATATGAAGATGTGGAAAGAAGCAGGAGTGAAAGTAATTCCGGTTGTTGCATCTGTCGCACTTGCAAAGAGGATGGAACGATGCCATGCTGATGCAGTTGTAGCTGAGGGTACGGAGGCAGGAGGACATATCGGTGAAGCAACGACAATGACGCTTGTTCCGCAGATCGTTGATGCGGTAAATATTCCGGTGATCGCAGCAGGAGGAATCGCAGACGGGCGAGGGATTGCGGCTGCGTTTATGCTTGGAGCAAAAGGGGTTCAGATGGGGACTGTTTTTATTGTAACTGAGGAATGTCAAGTTCATGAAAATTATAAAGATGAGATTATCAGAGCAAGAGATATTGATTCAAAAGTTACCGGCAGAGCATGCGGACATCCGGTACGGACGCTTCGAAATCAGATGACGAAATTGTATTTGCAAAAAGAAAAAGAAGGGGCTTCGTTTGAAGAACTGGAAACATTGACTTTGGGTGGTTTGAAAAAAGCGGTTGTTGAAGGAGATGTAAAAAGCGGAAGCGTGATGGCAGGACAGTCGGCCGGACTTGTCAAAGAAAAGTTATCTTGTAAGGTGTTGGTGAAAAAACTGGCAGAAGAAACTGAAAGAAGAATCAAAGGAAGTGTCTTTTATGAGTAAAACAGCATTTATTTTCCCGGGACAAGGTTCGCAGACGGCGGGAATGGGAAAAGATTTTTATGAAAACAGCAAGACTGCAAAAAAAGTTTTTGATATGGCATCGGATTTATTATCGCTTGACATGAGAAAACTGTGTTTTGAGAAAAACGATCTTTTGGATCAGACAGAATATACACAGGCGGCTCTTGTGACAGTCGGGATGGCAGCGGAACGGGTGCTTCGAGAGTGGGGCGTGGCAGCAGATGTGACGGCAGGACTGAGTTTGGGAGAGTATTGCGCGGCTGCTTCAGCGGGAGCGCTCTCGTTGGAAGATGCGGTAATGACAGTGAGAAAGCGTGGGATTTATATGGAAGAAGCCGTTCCGGCAAACAAAGGCGCGATGGCGGCGGTGATCGGACTTACAGGAGAACAGATCGAGAATGTTTTGGAACAGCTTTCGAATGTGTGGATCGCAAATTATAATTGCCCGGGACAACTGGTGATCACAGGTGAAAAAGAAGCAGTAAGACAAGCTGGGGAGAAGCTAAAAGAAGCGGGAGCAAAAAGAGTTCTTCCGTTGAATGTCAGCGGACCGTTTCATTCTCCTATGATGGAAACGGCAGGAAAGAAACTGGAACAGGTTTTGGCAGGTGTTACGATAAGCGATCCGTTTATTCCGTATGTGTCGAATGTAACGGCAGCTTATGTGGAAAATGCGGAAGAGATCAAAAATCTTTTCGTGCGTCAGGTTTCGTCGTCAGTGAGATGGCAGCAAAGTGTGGAAACGATGATCGCTGCCGGAACAGATACTTTTATCGAGATCGGACCGGGAAAAACATTGTGCGGATTTTTGCGAAGAATTGACAAAACTGTGAAATGTCTGAATGTAAGTACATGGGAAGATGCAAAAAAAGCTGCAGAGTTGTTCAGCTGATACAGGGGAAAAGAGAAAAGGACAGAGCAGGCTGGAAAAAGGAAGCACAACGAAGAGAAGAACAGGGAGAAATAGAGAGAAAGAGAACAATAGGATCAGAACGGGAAGAAAGGACGGGGAGCGAAAGGACAATGATGTTAGAAGGTAAAATTGCAGTTGTTACAGGAGCATCACGGGGAATCGGCAAAGCAATCGCGCTGCAGCTGGCAGAGGAGGGCGCGGTTGTAATTATTAATTATAACAGATCAGAAGAAGAGGCAGAAAAAGTTGCACAGCAGATACAAGCCGCAGGCGGAAAGGTAAAGCTGATTCAATGTAATGTGGCTTCCTTTGAATCATGCGGACAGATGTTTGAAACGATCATGGAAGAGTTCGGAAGGGTTGATATTCTTGTGAATAATGCAGGAATTACAAAAGACGGTCTTTTGATGAAGATGTCAGAAGCAGATTTCAATGCGGTTGTTGATACGAATCTGAAGGGAGCCTTTCATTGTATGAGATTTGTTTCAAGATCAATGATACGTCAAAGAAGCGGACGGATCATTAACATTTCTTCTGTCTCGGGACTGCTTGGAAATGCGGGACAGGCAAATTATGCAGCATCTAAGGCAGGCGTGATCGGATTGACAAAATCTGCGGCGAGGGAGCTTGCAGGAAGAGGGATTACGGTAAATGCAGTGGCACCCGGATTTATCAATACGGAGATGACATCGGTTCTTTCGGAAAAAGTGAAAGAAAAAGCCGTTTCTCAGATCCCGATGGAGCGTTTCGGCGAGGCGGAAGATGTTGCCTGTACTGTTGCGTTTCTTGCGTCAGATCAGGCAGGATACATAACAGGTCAGGTACTTTGTGTAGATGGCGGTATGGCGATGTGATTGTGTTGTGCCGTTAAAATAAGGAGGAAACATGAAGAGAAGAGTTGTTGTAACCGGTCTTGGAGCGGTCACTCCGATCGGAAATACAGTGGAAGTTTTTTGGAATGAGATTAAGAAAGGAACGGTCGGAATTGGACCGATTACGAGGTTTGATGTTTCGGATTATAAGGTAAAGATTGCCGCGGAAGTGAAAGATTTTCATGCTCGGGAACGTCTTGATTTTAAATCGGCAAAGCGAATGGAACTGTTTGCTCAATATGCTGCAGCCGCGGCAAAAGAGGCATTTGAAGACGCTGGAATTGATATGAGCAGAGAAGATCCTTACAGAGCGGGAGTGATCGTTGGTTCTGGAGTGGGAAGTCTGAAATGTGTGGAAGATAATTATGAAACAATCCTGAAGAAAGGTCCAAGCAGGGTGAATCCGCTGATGGTTCCGCTCATGATCTCCAATATGGCGGCAGGAAACATTTCAATTCAGCTTGGATTCCGTGGAAAATGTACGAATGTGGCGACGGCATGTGCCTCGGGCTCTCATTGTATTGGGGATGCTTTTCGGGCGATCCAGTATGCGGATGCAGATATTATGATTGCAGGGGGAGCTGAAAGTGCAGTCTCGCCGACAGGACTGGCAGGATTTACGGCGCTGACGGCGTTGTCGAAAGCAGAAGATCCGATGTGTGCTTCCCGTCCGTTTGATAAGGACAGAGACGGATTTGTTTTGGGAGAAGGTGCAGGAATCGTTGTTTTGGAAGAACTGGAACATGCAAAGGCAAGAGGTGCGAAAATTTATGCAGAGCTTGTAGGATACGGGGCGACAGCGGATGCATGGCATATTACGTCTCCGGCAGAGGATGGGGAAGGAGCCGCCATGGCAATGAAACTTGCCATGAAGGAAGCGGATGTTTGCCCTGATCAGATTGATTATATTAACGCACACGGAACGAGTACGCATCATAATGATTTGTTTGAGACAAGAGCAATACGAAGCGCCTTCGGCAGCGCGGCAGATCAGGTTGTCGTCAATTCAACGAAATCAATGATTGGGCATCTTCTGGGCGCAGCAGGAGGCGTTGAATTTATTGTGTGTGTGAAAAGTATTTTAGATGGATATATTCATCAGACAATGGGGACAAAAAATGTCGATCCGGAATGTGATCTGAATTATGCTGTAGGATCCCCGATTGAGAAAGACGTAAATTATGTGCTTACAAATTCACTTGGATTCGGAGGTCATAATGCATCTCTTCTCGTAAAAAAATATGAAGACGAAGGCAGGGTGTGAAAATGAAAACAGAACAGATCCTTCAGTTAGTAGAAGCTGTGTCGGGATTCGGATTAGATGAATTTGAATATGAAGAAGACGGTGTGAAACTGAAGTTGAAAAAAGGCGGGAACGTTTGCACAGCCGGAACAGAGCCGTTGTATACAGAACTGCAAAAGACCGGACAAAACGGAGACTGCGAGAAAGTCCTGCCGGAAGGAGAAGTGGTGAAAGCGCCGCTTGTAGGCATTTTCTATGCTTCCCCTGAAGAAGGCGGCGCTCCTTTTGTACAGGTTGGAGACAAGGTTGAGAAAGGCACCGTTTTGGGGATCGTAGAGGCAATGAAGCTTATGAATGAGATCGAAAGCGATTTTGACGGGATTGTAGAGGAAGTGCTTGTGGAAAATGGCGCGGCGGTGGAATACGGACAGCCTCTTTTTGTAATCAGACAGAAATAAAAACGAAAAACGGTGGATGCAGAAAGCAAAAACGAAAACAGCAGGAGACAGAGTATGGAAAAGGAAAGAGAAGAAAAGAAGAGCTTGAATATAGAGCAGATCCAACAGATCATTCCGCACAGACACCCGTTTTGTTTGATCGACAGAATAGAAGACTATGAACCGGGAAAATTTGCTGTCGGGTATAAGGCGGTGACTTATACAGAGAATTTTTTTAAAGGTCATTTTCCGAATAAGCCGGTTATGCCAGGGGTGCTTATTGTAGAAGCGCTTGCTCAAACCGGCGCGGTGGCAATTTTAAGTATGCCGGAAAATAAAGGAAAGATTGCATTTTTCGGCGGAATACAAAAATGTCGCTTTAAAGGAATGGTTGTTCCGGGAGATGTGTTGAAACTGGAGACAAAGATTATCAAGATAAAAGGACCTGTAGGAATCGGGGAAGCGGTCGCCAGTGTGAATGGGAAAGTAGTAGTAAGCGCGGAATTGACCTTTATGGCAGGAGAATAGTGTTATGATCGAAAAAATATTGATTGCGAATCGCGGTGAGATCGCGGTTCGGATCATTCGGGCATGCAGAGAGATGGGAATTGAAACGGTAGCTGCTTATTCGGAGGCAGATCAGGAAGCGCTTCATACGCAGCTTGCAGACGAGGCGGTCTGTATCGGTCCGGCTCCGGCGTCAGAAAGCTATCTGAATATGCAGAATTTAATTAGCGCGGCGCTTGTTTCAGGCGCGGACGCGATTCATCCGGGATTTGGATTTCTGTCTGAAAATGCAAAATTTGCAGAATTGTGCGAGCAATGCGAGATTACTTTTATCGGTCCTGATTCCAAAGTGATCGGCAAGATGGGCAATAAGACAGAAGCAAGAGCAACGATGGAAGCAGCAGGTGTTCCGGTTATCCGCGGTACAAACGGACCTGTGGCAGATGCAGAGCAGGGAAAAAAAGAAGCAGAACGTATCGGATATCCGGTTATTATTAAAGCTGCCTTGGGAGGCGGCGGAAAAGGAATGCGTACGGCACAAAACGCGGAAGAATTCGAAAGTTGTTTTATGACGGCAAGAAAAGAAGCGGAAAAAGCATTCGGGGACGGAACAATGTATATCGAGCATTTTGTAGAACACCCTCGTCATATTGAGTTTCAGATTCTTGCAGACTCCTATGGAAATATTGTGCATCTCGGAGAGCGGGATTGTTCGATTCAAAGGAATCATCAGAAGATGATCGAGGAAAGTCCATGCGCTGCATTATCCGAAGAACTTCGCGGCAAAATGGGAAAGATGGCGGTAAAAGCAGCGAAGGCTGCCGGCTATACAAATGCAGGAACCGTAGAATTTCTGTTGGAACAGGACGGTTCGTTTTATTTTATGGAGATGAACACAAGGATACAGGTAGAACATCCGGTGACGGAGTGCGTGACAGGAATCGATCTGATCAAAGAGCAGATACGGATTGCTGACGGGGGGAAACTGCCCTTCCGACAGGAGGAAATCGAACTGAAAGGGCATGCCATTGAATGCCGGATCAATGCGGAAATTCCGGAACGCAATTTCATGCCGTCAGCGGGGAGGATTACAGATCTGCATTTGCCGGGAGGAAACGGGATCCGTGTAGATACGGCTGTTTATAGTGGATGCGAGGTATTGCCGTACTATGATTCGATGCTGGCCAAGCTGATCGTCCATGGAAAGGACCGAAAAGAGGCGGTAGATAAGATGCGAAGCGCTTTGGGAGAAGTTATTATAGAAGGAATCGGTACGAATGTTGATTATCAGTATCAGATTGCAGAAAATGAAGAGTTTGTATCAGGAAACATTAATGTAGATTTTATTCGGAGGCTGAATGGTGAAACTGCATAACATGTTTAAAAAGACAGGCGGAAAAGATCACGGAATATCGAAAAATGCAAAAATAAGAAATGTTCCGGAAGGACTGCTGAAAAAATGTAATAAGTGCGGCGCGGCGATTTTGGCAGAGGACGCCGTAGAGAATCATTATATATGTCCCAAGTGTCACGGATATTTCAGGATGCATGCAAAACGTAGGATCGAGCTGATCGCAGACCGTGGAACATTTGAAGAATGGGATGAAAAGATGCCGTTTAAAAATCCATTGCAATTTGGCGGCTATGAAGAGAAAGTCAGAAAGTTGAGAGAGCAGACAGGACTGGATGAGGCGGTTGTGACCGGAAAGGCATTGGTGAAAGGAAATCCGGCTGTACTTGGCGTGTGTGATGGACGTTTTATGATGGCAAGTATGGGGGAAATAGTCGGGGAGAAGATTACCCGTGCGGTAGAACGCGCCACGGAAGAAAATCTTCCGGTTATTTTGTTTGCATGTTCCGGAGGGGCAAGGATGCAGGAAGGGATCATCTCTTTGATGCAGATGGCAAAAACTTCGGCGGCATTGAAACGGCACAGCGAGAAAGGACTTATATATATCAGTGTACTGACCGATCCGACGACCGGAGGCGTGACGGCAAGTTTTGCAATGCTGGGAGATATTATTTTGGCAGAGCCAAAGGCGCTGATTGGATTTGCCGGACCAAGAGTGATTGAGCAGACGATCGGCAAGAAACTGCCGAAAGGATTTCAGAGGTCAGAGTTCCTTTTGGAACATGGGTTTATTGACCGAATTGTAGAACGGGATGAGATGAAGGATGTCTTGGCGCGCATTTTACAGGTGCATAATCAGACATCGGATATTTCTCTGAGTGAAGACAAGGAAAACGAGTCGGGAAAAAGTGCGGATAATTTCGGACGAAGCGGAGAGTTGATCCAAAAGGCACAGGAGAACAACCGTATAAGTCCATGGGAGAGAGTTCTTTTGTCCAGAAGGGCAGACCGTCCGACAGGAGCGGATTATATCAATGCGTTGTTTTCTGATTTTATGGAGTTTCATGGAGATCGTTTCTTGAGAGACGATCCGGCGGTAATGGGTGGAATCGCGATGTTTGGAAATACTCCGGTGACGGTGATCGCTCAGGTTAAGGGGAAGACAACGAAAGAAAATGTACAGCGTAATTTTGGCATGATGTCTCCGGAAGGTTATCGAAAAACATTGCGATTAATCCGGCAGGCGGAGAAGTTCAGGCGTCCGGTCATTTGTATTGTAGATACGCCTGGGGCATTTTGCGGACCGGAAGCGGAGGAACACGGACAAGGAGAAGCGATCGCTTCAAATCTGTATGAGCTTTCTTCCATGAAAGTTCCTATTGTTTCGATTTTGGTCGGAGAAGGCGGAAGCGGAGGCGCCCTTGCTTTGGCTGTGGCAGATGAAGTGTGGATTTTGGAAAATGCGGTTTATTCGATTCTTTCACCGGAAGGGTTCGCAAGCATACTTTGGAAGGACAGCAGCCGGGCAAATGAGGCGGCGGAAGTAATGAAGCTGACGGCGGATGATTTGAAACAGCTTGGAATCGTTGAGCATGTGATCAGAGAGCCGAAAGTACTGACAGTTCAGACTATGGCAGGTGTGTGTGAAGAATTAAAAAACAAGCTTGAAAAATTTATAAAAAAATATGGATCGATGGGGCAAAAACAACTGTTGGATCATCGATATGACAGATTTCGGAAAATGTAAAAAACACTTCTTTTCCGAAGGAGGGGTGTGCTATAATGTACGCGGACGCCAAACAGCAGACGGGTAAAAACGGCTGTGGAATACAATATTTGGAAAAGGAGGAGATCCGATGGATGCGTACAAGACTATTAATGACACGCTTGTCAATCTGTTTAATGAAATATGGGAATTAGAAAAAGAAGCGATCATAACAGAAGAATTTAAAGATATTACGAATAATGATATGCATATTATCGAAGCAATCGGATTATCCGGAGAAAGTACGATGTCCGTTGTGGCAAAAAAACTTAAGATTACTGCCGGATCGCTTACTACTGCGGTCAATGCGCTTGTGAGAAAATCATATGTGAAGCGGGAAAGAAGCGAAGAAGACCGAAGAGTCGTTTATATTGCACTTACAGAAAAAGGGGAGAGAGCGTACCATCATCACGAGCAGTTTCATCGGCAGATGACAAATGCTGTGATCGAGAAGCTGGATGATGAAGAGATCACAGTTCTTGTGAAAATGCTGAAAGATATTTCCTCATTTTTCAGAAGTTATCAGGCATAAAGGTATGATAGAATAGAAAAGGAAATCTGATAAGGCAGGGTAAGTGGCATGGACGAGTTTATTTTCATTTTGGAATTGATCGGAACAGTGGCGTTTGCCTCTTCAGGGGCAATGATCGGCATTGAGAAGAAGATGGACATTTTCGGAGTAAATGTGTTAGGAGCGACGACGGCTGTAGGCGGTGGGATTATGCGGGATATTATACTTGGTCTTACACCGCCCGGAGCGTTCTCCCATCCGATTTATGTTCTTATATCTGTGGTGACATCGACACTTCTTTTTGTAATCGCGTATGCAAGACCGACCGCGTTTGAGTCCAGACTTAAGACGGAGTATTATGATAAGCTGATGTTTTGGTGTGACACGGCGGGGCTTGGGATTTTTACTGTAGTAGGAGTGCAGGCAGCAGTGCGGTCTGTCGGA
>CAJLUP010000053.1 GCA_905209865.1 uncultured Lachnospiraceae bacterium | reverse complement strand
CAGCCGGAACAGGCAAATAAAAAATTCCTTGAATTTTTGATCGGATACGCACAGAGCGCGAAAGAAAAAACGGAATACGAAAACGTAGTTCCTGAAGTGAAAAAAGCGTTAGATGCAGCATTGGAAAAAGCAGTTCAGGTAAGAGATGATGACAAGGCATCTCAGGATCAGGTTGACGCAGCCTACACAGAATTGCTTGAAATCGTACATATGCTTGACTTTACAGGTGATACGACAAGCTTGAAGATACTTGTTGATGCGGTAAGCGATAAGAAAGAGGAAGATTATACTCCGGCTACATGGCAGCCGTTTAAGAACGCGCTGGATGCGGCAAATGAAGTTTTGAAAAATGAAAATGCACTTGACGCGGATATCGAGGCGGCTCGTGCAGCGCTTGATACAGCGGCAAACGGACTTGTAAAACGCGCAGATTTCACAAAACTGCAGGCTGCAGTCGAAGAGGCGAAAAAAGCGTATGGAGATCTTTCGGGATATACGGAAGACTCTGCATCAAAGTATACGGAAGCGCTGGCAGCGGCTGAGAACGTACTCAAAAACGCAGATGCTTCACAGACTGAAGTAGATCAGGCAAAGACGGATCTTGAAACTGCGATCAGCGGACTGACTGCAAAACCGAATCCGGATAAAGTGAATAAGTCAGATCTTCAGAATTATGTAGATCTCGTAAAGAAATATGCAGATAAAGAAGATCAGTATACTCCTTCGACATGGAAAGGTTTTAAGGCAGCATATGATAAAGCTCAGGAAGTTCTCGCAGACGACAAGGCAGTACAGAAAGATGTAGACGACGCTTTGGCTAAATTGCAGAAGGCTGCGGCTGATTTGAGACTGAAGCCGAGCAAAGAGAAGTTAGAGGAATTAAAGAAAGCTGTCAAAGCGGCTGAAAAGAAAGATTTAAGCACATATACAGAAGCATCTGGAGAAGCATATAAAGATGTCGTGGAAAAGGCAAAAACAGTATTAGAAGATAAAGAAGCAACGGCAGAAGATGTGGAAAAGATGCTGAAAGAATTAAAAGACGCAGACAAGCTTCTCGTAGAGAAAGACAACCCGCAGGAAGAAGACAAAAAGCCAGGCAAAGAGCAGTTAGAAGCATTGAAAGAAGTAATTGAAGCGGCTGAAAAGAAAGACTTAAGCGGATATACGGATGCATCAGTGAAAGCATATAAAGACGTCTTGGAAAAAGCAAAAGCGGTATTGGAAGACAAGAAAGCGACGGCAAAAGACGTTGAAGATATGTTAAAAGCGTTAGAAGATGCAGAGAAACTGCTTGTGAAAAAAGATGACGTTAAGGAAGACGGAGATAAAACTCCGGATTCACAGAAAGGTCAGGCAGTTCAGACAGGCGATCAGACGCCGCTCATGTTCTGGATGCTGATTCTGGCAGCTTCAGCAGCTGTTATTTTCAAAAGAAGAAAAAGAGCATAGATTAATTAGAAAAGAATCGGCATAGGATAATCAAATATTGTGTGTGGATGAAATGAGAAAAGCACAGAGCCTTCGTAAAGGGTTCTGTGCTTTTTGAATGGAGACGAGCCAAAGTCCGGGCTTGCCCGGGACTTCGGCGACCACTTACAATCCCGAAATGTGCCTTTTGGCACTTCCGGTGATTCTGAATAAGGATATTATTTCCGACATAAGAGTATCATTTTTATTTGTAAACGGCGGTGCAAGTATGGTTGTTAAAACAATTTTTGAGTATTGAATTACGCTTTGGTTAGTGTTAAAATGAAGAATAGCGGTGGCATCGGAGCTATTACCGATGCTAAATTTATATAAGGAGTTAATTACAGAATATGGGTATTATAGAAAAAATTTTCGGAACCCACAGCCACAATGAGCTGAAAAGGATTTATCCGATCGTAGACCGGATCGAAGCTCTTGCTCCTGCAATGGAGGCGCTGTCAGACGAGGAACTGAAAGGAAAAACAAAGGAGTTTAAGGACAGACTGAATGAAGGCGAGACACTTGATGATATTCTGCCTGAGGCTTATGCCGTTGTAAGAGAAGCAGCATGGAGAAGTATCGGTATGCGCCATTACAGAGTACAGCTTATCGGTGGTATTATTCTGCATCAGGGTCGTATTGCCGAGATGCGTACAGGTGAAGGTAAGACACTTGTGTCTACACTTCCTGCTTATCTGAATGCACTCTCAGGAAAAGGTGTCCATATTGTTACGGTCAATGATTATTTGGCAAAGCGTGACGCAGAATGGATGGGAAAAGTACATGAATTTCTCGGACTGACGGTTGGCGTCATCTTAAACGGAATGGATAATAAAGAGCGCCGTGCGGCATATGACTGTGATATTACTTATGTAACGAACAATGAACTTGGATTTGACTATCTGCGCGATAATATGGTCATATATAAAGAACAGCTCGTACAGAGAGGACTTCATTTTGCAATCATCGATGAGGTTGACTCTGTTTTGATCGATGAGGCGAGAACGCCGCTTATTATTTCAGGACAGAGCGGAAAGTCTACGAAGCTCTATGAAGCCTGCGATATTCTTGCCCGTCAGCTTGAGCGCGGCGAGGCAAGCGGAGAATTCTCCAAGATGAATGCGATCATGGGAGAAGATATTGAAGAGACAGGTGATTTCATTGTCAACGAGAAAGAAAAGGCGATCAACCTGACAGAAGACGGTGTGAAAAAAGTAGAGAAATTCTTCCATATTGAGAACCTTGCCGATCCGGAGAATCTGGAGATCCAGCATAATATCATTCTTGCGCTGCGCGCTCATAATCTGATGTTCAGAGATCAGGATTATGTTGTGAATGCAGAAGGCGAGGTTATGATCGTCGATGAGTTTACAGGACGTATCATGCCGGGAAGACGTTATTCAGACGGTCTGCACCAGGCAATCGAGGCGAAAGAGCATGTAAAAGTCCGCAGAGAGAGCAAGACACTTGCTACGATCACATTCCAGAACCTGTTTAATAAATTTGAGAAGAAGAGCGGTATGACAGGTACGGCTCTTACAGAAGAAAAAGAGTTCCGTGATATTTACGGGATGGATGTTATAGAAATTCCGACAAACAAACCGGTTCAGAGAAAAGATCTTGAAGACGCGGTATATAAAACAAAAGCGGAAAAATACCATGCAGTTGTGGAAGAAGTAAAACGGGCGCATGCTACAGGACAGCCGGTGCTTGTCGGAACGATCACGATCGAGGTATCCGAACTTTTGAGCGGTATGCTGAAAAAAGAAGGCATTAAACATAATGTCCTGAATGCAAAATACCATGAGCAGGAAGCAGAGATCGTAGCGGATGCTGGTATCCACGGCGCGGTAACGATCGCGACGAACATGGCAGGTCGTGGTACGGATATTAAACTTGATGAAGATGCGAGAGCTGCAGGCGGTTTGAAGATCATCGGTACAGAGAGACATGAGTCAAGACGTATTGACAATCAGCTTCGAGGACGTTCTGGTCGACAGGGAGATCCGGGTGAATCAAGATTTTATATTTCACTGGAAGATGATCTGCTCAGGCTGTTCGGTTCAGACCGTCTGATGGGAGCGTTTAATGCGCTTGGAGTTGCGGACGGAGAACAGTTGGAACATAAGATGCTTTCCAATGCCATTGAGACGGCGCAGAAGAAGTTGGAGACAAACAACTTCGGTATCCGTAAAAACCTTCTTGAGTATGATCAGGTTATGAATGAACAAAGAGAGATTATTTACGGAGAAAGAAGAAGAGTTCTTGACGGCGAAAGCATGAGAGATACTGTATATAACATGATTACGGAATATGTTGAAAACATCACAGACCGGTTCGCATCTCCTGAGGCAGACGCAGAAGACTGGGATGTAAAAGGTCTGGAACTGAATCTGCATAAGATTATTCCGATGATGGAACTTCCGAGTGAGAAAGAGTGCCTTGACATGCGTCAAAAAGAACTGAAACACCTTTTGAAAGAACGTGCAGTGAAGGCATATGAAGCGAAAGAGGCAGAATTCCCGGAGACAGAACAGATCCGTGAGTTAGAGCGTGTTGTTCTTCTGAAAGTAATCGATGCAAGATGGATGGATCATATTGATGATATGGATCAGCTTCGTCAGGGAATCGGCCTTCAGGCATATGGACAGAGAGATCCGTTGGTAGAGTATAAAATGACAGGCTACAATATGTTTGGCGAGATGACAAATATGATTGCGGAGACAACGATCCGTACATTGTTCAATGTCCGTGTTGAGCAGAAAGTAGAAAGAGAAGAAGTAGCGAAAGTTACGGGAACAAATAAGGATGATACTTCTGTACGCGCTCCGAAAAAACGAGAAGATAAGAAAGTTTATCCGAACGATCCGTGTCCTTGCGGAAGCGGAAAGAAATATAAACAGTGCTGCGGAAGAAAACCGGTGTAACAGACACCGCAGGATGGAAATCTGATATGAGAGAGCAGAAATCAGAAAAAGATTGAATAAATGAAAGAGGTGATCAAGGTGGTTTTGTTAGATGAACTGAAGTCAAGACTGAGTGCATATGAAGAGCCGCTGAAAGATTTGAGGGATTCACTTTGACTTAGCTTCTAAGAAGCTTCGGGTTGAAGAGTTGGAGAAACGATTGGAAGAGCCGGGATTTTGGGATGATCCGGAAGTTTCCCAACAGGTGATGAAAGAGTTAAAAGGGTTGCAGGATTCCGTGAAAGAGATTGAAAAGCTGTATTCTGATTACGAGGATATGATGCTTCTGATCGAGATGAGCGAGGAGGAAGATGCAGAGGAAACGGCGCAGGAGATCGAGGAAGAGCTGCAGCAGTTTGAAGAGACGTTTGAAGAATTGAGGATCGGGACATTACTTACAGGGCCTTATGACAGAGATAATGCGATTGTAACACTTCATGCCGGAGCCGGCGGTACCGAGTCTTGTGACTGGACCGGGATGCTTTACCGGATGTATACGAGATGGGCGGAGAAGAAAGGGTACAGTATCGAAGAACTTGACTATCTCGAGGGAGATGTGGCAGGTGTGAAAGGCGTGACTTTCGAAGTGAAAGGCGAGAATGCATATGGGTATCTGCGCTCAGAAAAAGGAGTGCACCGTCTTGTGCGTATTTCTCCGTTTAATTCAGCGGGAAAACGACAGACATCATTTGCTTCCTGTGATGTGATTCCTGATATAGAGGAAGATATTGATATAGAGATCAATGACGATGATCTGAAGATCGACACATACCGATCCAGTGGAGCGGGAGGACAGCATATCAACAAGACGTCGTCTGCTGTCAGAATTACGCATCTTCCGACCGGAATTGTTGTTCAATGCCAAAATGAACGTTCACAGCATATGAACAAAGATAAGGCAATGCAGATGCTGAAATCAAAACTTTATTTGATGAAACAGCAGGAACAGGCGGAAAAAATGTCTGATATCCGGGGGGAAGTAAGGGATATTAATTTTGGAAATCAGATCCGTTCCTATGTCATGCAGCCGTATACGATGGTGAAAGATCACCGGACGAATGCGGAAGTGAGTAACGTAGGCGGAGTGATGGATGGAAATATTGATCCGTTTATCAACGCATATTTAAGTGCAAATACAGAACAGGCATCCGAGGAATAATCGGAAGCCTGTTTTGGCTAATATTGGTGTTAGGAAATGTTACGAACAGAAAAAGGGATAGGAAAGGAAGAATAGGATGATAAATATAGCGATAATGGGATATGGCACAGTCGGTTCGGGAGTTGTTGAGGTAATCGGCAGAAATCAGGATGTTATCAGTCAGAGAGCAGGAGATAAAATCAATGTCAAATATGTTCTTGATCTGAGAGATTTTCCGGGAGATCCGATACAGGAGAAGATCGTGCATGATGTTGATGTGATCATTAACGATCCAGAAATACAGATCGTAGTTGAAGTGATGGGCGGAGTAGAGCCGGCTTATACATTTGTGAAACGGTGCTTGGAAGCAGGAAAAAGTGTTGCAACTTCCAATAAAGCGCTTGTGGCAAAACATGGTGCAGAACTGTTGTCTATTGCAAGAGAGCGGGAGATTAATTTCCTGTTTGAGGCGAGTGTTGGCGGCGGAATCCCGATTATTCGCGCTTTGAATTCTTCTTTGACGGCGGATCGTATCGAAGAGATTACCGGAATTTTAAACGGAACGACAAACTATATGCTTACGAAAATGTTCTATGAAGGCGCTCAGTACGATGAAGTTTTGAAAGAAGCGCAGGATAACGGATTCGCAGAGCGTAATCCGGAGGCGGATGTAGAAGGCTATGACGCATGCCGTAAGATTGCGATCCTTTCTTCTCTTATTTCCGGTCAGCAGGTTGATTTTGAAGATATTTATACAGAAGGAATTACGAAGATTACAAAAGAAGATATGATATATGCAAAGAAGATGGGAATGACGATCAAACTTCTTGCATCAAGCAAGCGCGATGGAGATCACCTTCACGCAATCGTTGCTCCGGCGCTTCTTGGAAGTGAACACCCGCTTTATAATGTAAACGGCGTATTTAATGCAGTGTTTGTAAACGGCAATATGCTCGGGGACGCAATGTTTTATGGAAGCGGAGCAGGAAAGCTTCCGACAGCCAGCGCAGTTGTGGCAGATGTTGTAGACGAGGCGAAGCATCTTCACAGAAACATTATGACGATGTGGAAAAATGAAAAGCTGGAACTTCTTCCGATCGAAGATACCCAGAAACGTTTCTTTGTACGAATCAGCGGCGATGAAGATATGCGCCGGGAAGAGACAGAAGCGGCGTTTGGATCAGTAACGTTTGTGAATGTAGAAGGTCTTGAAAACGAATTTGGTATCATGACAGAAAAGATGACAGAAGGATCATATAGGAAGATTGCAGAGAAATTTGATGGAATCCTTCATATGATTCGTATTGAAGAGTAGACAAAGAGGACAAAATTATGAAATATATCGTTATTTTATGTGACGGAATGGCAGATGAACCGATAGAGTCTCTTTCGGGAAAAACTCCGCTTGAAGCGGCGAAGACGCTGAATATGGATCGTCTGGCAAAAACGTCGGAGATTGGGATGGTTCAGACTGTTCCGAAAGGAATGGCTCCGGGAAGCGATACGGCGAACTTGTCCGTGATCGGATATGATCCCAAAGTTTATTATTCAGGACGTTCTCCGCTGGAAGCGTTGAGTATCGGAGCGCAGATGGATGATGGGGATGTATCGTTTCGATGTAATCTTGTCACGCTGACCGAAGAAGAAGACTGTTATGAGGAACGTACGATTTTGGATCACAGTTCCGGCGAAATATCGACAGAGGATGCAGCGGTTCTTGTAGAAGCGCTGCGAGAGGGACTTGCCAAAGAAGGTTATCAATTCTATGTGGGAACGAGTTATCGCCATTTGTTGATCCAAAAGAACGGGCATGTGACAGAGTTGACTCCACCCCATGATATATTAACAAAGAAAATCGGGGAATATCTTCCGGAAGATGAAGTCCTTCGGGAAATGATGGTGAAAAGTTTTGATATATTAAAAGATCATCCGATCAATGTAAAACGTCGGAAAGAGGGAAAAAATCCGGCGAATTCGGCTTGGTTTTGGGGAGCGGGAACCCGTCCGGCGCTGACTTCATTTATGGAAAAAAACGGAGTCAGAGGAGCGATGATCTCTGCGGTTGACCTGCTGAAAGGAATTGCTGTCGGTGCGCAGATGGATAACATTACTGTAGAAGGCGCGAATGGCGGACTGCATACAAATTACAGAGGAAAGGCAGAAGCGGCGGTAAAGGCTCTTACAGCGGATGGTTATGATTTTGTATATGTCCATATTGAAGCGCCGGATGAAATGGGACATCAAGGAAGCGTGAAAGATAAGATAAAAGCGATTGAACTGATTGATGAGTTTGTGATCGGTCCTGTGGCAGACGGTCTTGAACAGGCAGGGGAAGACTATAGAATACTGATTCTTCCGGATCATCCGACCCCTGTTCGTGTGCGTACACATACAGGAGATCCTGTTCCGTATTTGTTGTATGACAGTACAAATGCAGTGGAAGGTCAGGAAGAGTATTCTGAGCGGACAGCTAAGGAGACAGGGATTTTCCGCGCAAAAGGAGATCAGTTGATGGATTATCTCCTGTCGGGAGAGATTCAGTCTTGACATATATTCTTGTTTTGATGTAAAATAGCCGTTGTAAAGTGAAAATAATTATGAAAGTGTTGAAGAGGACAGTAAGCTGTCCGGTCATCTCAGAGAGGGATCTGTATGGTGCGAGGATCCTGATGTTCCGGCTGACTGAATACCACCTCGGAGCGGCCTTAATACGGCACGGTGATTCCGTTATCATCACATGAATTAAGATGGTTTTCTGTCGAAAACAAGCAGGGTGGAACCGCGGGAGTTTTCCCGTCCCTGTGTGGAATGTTTCCGTGCAGTATAGATTCATAGATAAGAGGCATTCCGAAGTGAATGCCTTTTTTATGTGTGCGGACAGGAAAGAAAAATCGTATTTTTCTGAATAAGGAAGCTGGTTTTTCTGACTGATCCGGATTAGATCGTAAAAGCATTTCACAAAACACGGAAGAATAATAGAAAAGAAAGGAAGAAAAAGATGAAGATCACATTAAAAGATGGATCAAGCAAGGAATACGGACAGCCGATGAGCGTCTATGAAATTGCGCTTGATATTAGTGAAGGATTGGCGAGAGCTGCCACAGCAGGAGAAGTTGACGGAGAGGAAGTTGATTTAAGAACTGTGATCGACCGCGACTGTGAATTGAATATTCTGACATTTCATGATGAGAAAGGAAAAGGCGCTTTCCGCCATACGGCGTCTCATATTATGGCGCAGGCGATCAAACGTCTTTATCCGGATACAAAACTTGCGATCGGTCCGTCGATTGCAGATGGATTTTATTATGACGTAGATCGGGAAACACCTCTTACTGCTGAAGATTTGGATAAGATCGAGGCGGAGATGAAGAAGATTGTGAAAGAAAATCTGGAAATCAAGCAGTATACAATGCCGAGAGAAGAAGCTATCGCTTATTTTAAAGAAAAAAATGAACCATATAAAGTAGAATTGATCGAAGATCTTCCGGAAGGGGAGACAATCAGTTTCTATTCACAAGGGGAATTTACAGATTTGTGTGCAGGTCCTCATCTTATGACGACAAAACCGGTAAAAGCGTTTAAATTGACGAGTCTTGCCGGAGCGTATTGGAGAGGTGACGAGCACAACAAAATGCTTCAGAGAATTTACGGAACTGCCTTTTCTAAAAAAGCAGAGCTGGAAGAATATTTAACAATGATCGAAGAAGCGAAAAAGAGAGATCATAGAAAACTTGGAAAAGAGCTTGGATTGTTTATGATGCGCGAGGAAGGTCCGGGATTTCCGTTCTTCCTTCCAAACGGTATGGTTTTGAAAAACACGCTGCTTGATTATTGGAGAGAAATCCATCGCAAGGCAGAGTATGTGGAAATTAATACGCCGATTATGCTGAGCCGTCATTTATGGGAAACATCGGGACACTGGGATCATTATAAAGAAAATATGTATACGACAGTGATCGATGAAGAAGATTTTGCAATTAAACCGATGAACTGTCCTGGGGGAATACTTGTATATGAATCAGAGCCTCGTTCTTATCGGGATCTTCCGATCCGCATGGGTGAGCTTGGACTTGTGCATCGGCACGAAAAATCAGGTCAGCTTCACGGATTGATGAGAGTTCGTTGTTTTACACAAGATGACGCACATATCTTCATGATGCCGGAGCAGATCAAGGATGAGATCAAAGGTGTTGTAAAACTGATTGATGAAGTGTACAGTCTGTTTGGATTTAAGTATCATGTAGAACTTTCTACTCGTCCGGATGACAGTATGGGAAGTGACGAAGATTGGGAGATGGCGACAGACGCTCTGAGAAGCGCGCTTGATGATATCGGACTTCCATATATTGTAAATGAAGGCGACGGTGCATTTTATGGTCCTAAGATCGACTTTCATTTGGAAGATTCTATTGGAAGAACATGGCAGTGCGGTACGATCCAGCTCGACTTCCAGCTTCCGCTTCGGTTTGAACTTGAGTATACGGGAGCGGACGGAGAGAAGCACAGACCGATTATGATCCATCGTGTTGTATTCGGTTCGATTGAGCGTTTTATCGGTATTTTGATTGAACATTTTGCGGGAGCATTCCCGACATGGCTTGCTCCGGTACAGGTGAAGGTGCTTCCAATCTCTGATAAATATCTTGATTATGCAGGTAAGGTTCTTGCAGATCTGAAAGAGGCGGGTATTCGCGCCGAGATTGACAGCCGGGCAGAGAAGATCGGATATAAGATCCGTGAGGCACAGATGAAAAAAATCCCGTATATGCTTGTAGTAGGAGCAAAGGAAGAAGAGGAAGGCAAAGTATCTGTAAGAAGCAGGTTTGCCGGAGATGAAGGACAGTGCGGTTTGGAAGAGTTTGTAGCACAGATCAAAGAAGAAGTTGCGGCAAAAAAACTCAGAGAAACAGTGCAGGATAAATAAGAAGAGAAAAGCGGTTCGGACGAAGGGGTGTCCGAACCGTTTTTAGTTTCAATAAAAATACGCCGCAGCAAAAGCTTTGGCGTATTTTAGTGAAAAGAAAATAATAACATTTGGCTAGTGTTCCTCCACTTTATAAGATTCATCCGTAGAAATTGTGACCGGAATATCGATAATCTTGCGGGGAGTAATGTTTTTAATCAAGTATTCAAATAAGGTTTTAATCAATAAATATCCTTGATTTACCGGTTCCTGCCCGAGCACAAAATCAACAACCTGTGTTTGGAGCAGATGGATAGAACCTTCTGTAAGATCGTGGCAGATTACATGGATGTTTTCAGAATCGTCGATGATGTCTAAAGCACTGCCAACTCCGGCAATACCGCCTCCTGTAATGTAAATTCCGTCTAGATCAGGAAGTTTATTGCAGTATTCTAAAGTGATGCGGAACGCATCTTCTTTTTTGTCTTGATTTTCGGAAATGCCGACAATCTTGATGTCCGGTCGTGTTTCCGAAAGCTTGTTTTGAAAACCAAGCAGTCTTTGCTGGTGACATGAAAGTTTTTTACTGCTGATAATGATACCTATTCTGGCATCTTTGGGAAGAATCTTACACATTAATCCGCCTGCGGTTCTTCCGCCTTTATAATGATCCTGTCCGATAAAGCATAGACTTTTTACTTCCGGGGCAGGAGAGTTGAAAGTAATTATGGCAATTCCTTTTTCGATGAGAGAATTAAGAAGCGCATAAACATTCGGATGGTCGAGCGGAAAAACAGCCATCCCGCTGACACCGCTTTCTGTTAAATCATTGATAATTCGGATTTCTTCAGAAGGATCAAGGCTGGTCATCAGTTTTATGATCACTTCGATTCCGAAAGCGGAAAATTCTTTTTTAGCACGGTCGATTCCTGCAATAATATCATGGATAAAGGGATTATAGTCTGGGGTTAAGATGACCCCAATCTTTATAGATTCCTTTTTTGATACTAAAGCCTTGGCAAGAAAGTTTGGTTCATAGTGCAGTTCTTCTGCAATTTTTAAAACCTTTTGGCGCGTTGCTTCACTGAC
>CAJLUP010000052.1 GCA_905209865.1 uncultured Lachnospiraceae bacterium | reverse complement strand
TTACCATAGAAGACCTTCTAAAACATTATTTACAGAAAAAGTTTCACATTCTCTTAGATTCCCCTCTTTGTGCTGATTTGTCGTATAAGCTGGACGTTAATTTTTAACCATTTTACTTTATCGTTTTCTAATTATTTTCTTGATAAGCAGTATTAGCAAAAAATAAATTACACATACTACAATTCCTGCAGCGCAACTCCATGAAGCCAATACATACCAAAGACTTTTCGCTCTCTCAATTTGATAAGCGGCGATCTCTCCTCGTTCAAGAACAGTAAGCCCTAGTATCGCAATCGGAGTGCATGCGCCTAAAATGAATGCTATAACCGCCCCCAAAACCGTCAGTATTTTTTGATAAAATCTCACCTTTTTTAATGGATTACTTTTTAATTCGATATTTGTGTTTTGAACATCTATTTGCGTTTCCATTTCCACCAACTTTTTTTTGCACTCTTCACACTCGTTTAAATGTTTATCGATATCCTTTTTCGTTTGTTCAGATAATATATCATCTTGATATAACGGTAACAAATCGGAAACAATGTAGCATGGAAGTTTTTTATTCATTTTTCAACATCTCCTTTACAATTTTTTGTTTTCCTCTAAAAAAAGTTACTCTTGTCCAATTTTCTGTTTTGCCAATTATCTCTCCAATTTCAGCAAAAGATAAGTTGCTGATTAACCTTAAATACATTACTTCGCGTACAGGCTCATTCATATCATGTATCAACTGTAAGATTTCTTTTTGCTCCCATTGAACATTCATTTTTTGCGTATCCGTTATTTCCGGGATGTCATCATCTATGGATAAGGTTTCCTGGCGTTTTCTTAAATCTTTTAACCAGACATTTTTGGCAATTCCACACAACCAAGTCAATATGGAACTGTTTCCCTTAAATCGGTCAATGCATTGAACAGCTTGAAAGAAAGTTTCTTGAGTAAGTTCCTCTGCAATATCCACATTATTTGTCTTGCTCAATAAAAACAAAAATACTTTTCTTGAATACATCTCATATATTTCTTCAATCACTTGCGCTTTCAACCTCCTTCTACTCATTAGTGCCAAATTATGTTATTTTGTTACAATCATCTTAGTCAAAAGGAAAATAATTATAATATATAATCTCTTCATACATAATTTATGGCTGCAAAATACGAACTTCGTCAGCATACTTTGCGAAATCCCCAGTTCTTTTGCCGGTTCCGTAACAGTGATCTTCTTTTCTTTCCGCTATTTCTTGAAACAAAAGAATTTTTAAAGTTAGGAAAATGAGCAGTTCTTACCTGCAGGTCAGCGGAATGCCTAAATCAGTTGTTGCGAGTATGCTGGGGCATACGGAAGAAGTGAAAGAATAATATTATACTTATGATACTTCAAAACTTGATGAAAAGAAAAAGATTATCCAGACGCGCAACGCCAAATCCAAAAATCTGACATGCGCCGGATAATCCAAACCAAAGCCAACCGGCTTTTTCTCTCTGTAAAAATGAAAAACCCCCGTAAAAACGAGGGTGAATCGGAGTGACAGGATTCGAACCTGCGGCCTCTACGTCCCGAACGTAGCGCTCTACCAAGCTGAGCCACACTCCGATAAAATAAGGAATCTGCTGTTCACAAATTCCAAGCTACGGAAAAGGGACTTGAACCCCTACTAACAGAGTCAGAGTCTGCTGTGCTGCCAATTACACCATTCCGCATTGTTGTATTTTGTTGTTTCCCGTAGGCAACATGGTTATTATATCAGACTCGAAAAAAAAATCAAGTGTTTTTTTGAAAAAAATGAAAAAAATTGTATTTTAGAAAAATGTAAAAGTAAATTCCGGTATGTAAGATCCGATACATAGAAAATGATTCTCTATGTATCGGATGCTTTTTGCAATGGCGGAGAGCCAAAGTACAGGCTTGTCTGAGACATTGGCGACCACTTGCAATCCCGGAATGTGCCTTTTGGCACTTCCGGTGATTAGTTGAATCCGATCAGCCTCCGTGCGACGCTGTAAGCCAGAGATGATACTTTGCGGCCGGATCTTCCCGGAAGATTCATTGTCTGTCCGAGGATGCCGTAGCGGATCTTTACATAAGTTTTGTAGTCTTTCCGTTTCAGGAAGTTCCAAAGTTCTTTCTTTTTTATCAGATTATCTGGTTTTTTTGAACGAATACATAAGATGGATGAAACTGTCATCATGATCGCGAGATAATTGATCATGTATTTTCGAAGCTTTTTGCTTTCTACCATTCGGAGAGAATACATGGAAATCATCATCTTTGTCACGAATAATTGCTGGTCGATCCTTCCGATCATAATTTTCTCGTTAACGGACTGATCTTCGCGTCCGATAAAATATCGATAAAAGTCTACGTTCAGGTAATAAAGAGTGCGTACATGAGGCAGCGGATAATACACATAAATGTTATCTACATAGAATGTATGCTTTGGCAGTTTTAACTGGCAAAGTTTTAGCAGCTCTGTCCGGTAGAGGACGGAATGCATTAAAATGTATTGGTCAAGACGGAAATGTCCGATATCATCCCAGCGGAAAATTTTATTTTCAGGGAGGACATTATCATAGCGGATTACTTTTTTATGTTCCATTCCGACTTTCTCATAGACGTAGTTTGAAATGACCATATCGACCAAAGTGTCCTGTTCAACAAATTTTTTGACTGTGTCGAGAAGTTGAAACAGAGCGTTTTCGTCCACCCAATCGTCGCTGTCTACAACTTTGAAATATTTTCCGGAGGCATGGGAAAGTCCACAGTTCACGGCGTCGCCGTGCCCTCCGTTTTCTTTTTGGATTGCTTTGACAATCGTCGGGTATTGGGCTTCATACCGTTCGGCGATCTCCTGTGTTCCGTCTTTCGATCCGTCGTTGACGATGAGGATCTCGACATCTTCTCCGCCGACAAGAATGGAACGAATCGCTTTTTCCATATAAGCTTCCGAGTTGTAGCAGGGAATTGCAAATGAAATGTATTTCATATCGTACCTCCTGATTTTTGTCTTTCGAGGCAGTCGGAAATCAGACGTTCGCTTCATCCAGTCTATTTCGCTCCTGCCTATGGTGTAGTATACATTAGTTATTGTATATTGTAAAATTTAATTTTTTCATATATAGTAAAGATGTTGCTGTGAATGAGGGAAAAGACCACAGTCACGGAAGAAGGTCGGAAAGGAAAACAACGTGTTACGGCGGGGTGATCTGCCGGTTTTGGTAAGGAGGAAGAAATGAAGAAAAACGTGATCGTAGGACAGTCGGGCGGACCGACAGCGGTTATCAATGCAAGTTTATACGGAGTCGTAGCCGAAGCATTAAGGAGAAACGATTCTTTCGGCAAGGTGTACGGAATGATTAACGGGATCGAGGGATTCGCCGAAGGCAAGGTTATGGATATGGAAGATCTGAATCGTTCAGGAGAGCTGGAATTAGTAAAGACGACGCCGGGATCTTATCTTGGTTCCTGCAGATATAAACTGCCGAAAGACTTGAATGATGGAATATATCCGAAGTTATTCGAAAGATTTGCAGAATATAATATCGGTTATTTCTTTTATATCGGAGGCAATGATTCCATGGACACAGTGAGCAAATTGTCTCGTTATGCGAAGCAGATCGGAAGCGATATTTCTTTTATGGGGATCCCGAAGACGATTGATAACGATCTTGTGAATACAGATCATACGCCGGGATTCGGAAGCGCGGCAAAATATGTGGCATCAACTGTCAGAGAAATTGCCGTTGACGCGTCTGTGTATGACAATAAAAAATCTGTGACGATCGTTGAAGTTATGGGGCGTCATGCAGGATGGCTTACAGCGGCAAGTGCGTTGGCACGAAAATTCGAAGGAGATAACCCGGTGTTGATCTATCTGCCGGAAATTGCATTTGACACAGAACGTTTTATAGAAGATGTGAGAGAGGCGCTTGAAAAAATATCTAATGTGATCGTCTGTATTTCAGAAGGGATCAACGATGGAAAAGGAACGTTTATTTGTGAGCTTGCCAGCGATGTAGGCGTAGATACGTTTGGGCATAAAATGCTGACCGGATCTGGAAAATATTTGGAAAATCTCGTAAAAGAGCGTCTTGGTGTGAAAGTGCGTTCCGTAGAAATGAACGTAAGCCAAAGATGTTCCTCTGCAATGCTTTCTGCCACAGATTTGCAGGAGGCGGTTGACTCCGGCGCATATGGAGTGAGATGTGCGTTAGAAGGGGAAAGCGGGAAAATGATCGCTTTCGTGAGAACAGAAGGGGATGAATATGAGTTAGGATATGAGGCGAAAGACGTCAATGAGATCTGTAATCGGGAGAAAGGCGTACCGGTCGAATGGATCACAAAGAATGGTTCGGATGTGAGCGAAGAGTTTATCCGATATGCAAGACCATTGATTCAAGGGGAAGTGCAGGTTCCGCAGCAGGATGGACTTCCGTTGTTTGCTTACAGAAAATAGAGACAGAGCGTGAGAAGATCAGTGTATGGAAGCAAAGATTGTTCGTGTGTATGCGGAGGAAGCATATCATGCAGCAAGAGGGATAGTGCAGTATGCACAATAAGCGCACAGTGCAGCATGCAGAATGAGCGCACAGCATATTGAAAAGGGTTTTCGTGGGTGTTATACTAAAGAAAATACTTTTATAAAGTATATTTCGGAGGGAATATGGCAGGGAATAAAATGACCAATATGGAGGTAAAGCGGAAGAACAGAAACCGTATTTACCGTTATATGCAGAGAAGCGGAGTCGTTTCAAATCCGGATATCGCGTATGAACTGAAATTAAGCCTTCCAACGGTAACTCAAAACACGAAAGAGTTGATTGAGATGGGGCTGCTGAAGGAAAACGGCGAGCTGGAATCTACGGGAGGCAGAAAGGCGAAAGCGCTCTCTGTTGAGAAAAATGCAAAACTGGCGGCAGGAATTGATCTTACCAAAAATCACATAGGGCTTCTTCTTACAAATCTGGCGGGAGATATTTTAAAATATGAGAGAATGAAATTTCCCTTTTCCAGGAACGATGCTTATTTTTCGGGAGTAAACGATCAGCTTGAAGCATTTCTTGGAGAGTGTGGGATCGAGAAAGAGAAGGTGCTGGGAATAGGCATTTCCGTTCCTGGAATTGTAGATCTTGAGAAAAAAGAAATTACAAATTCCCATGCGTTAGGGATCGAGAAGCTTCCGTTTGAAGAGATAGAACAGTATTTTGCGCTTCCTTGTGTATTTCTCAATGACGCGAACGCCGGGGCATATGCGGAAGGAATCCGGCTCAATGCAGAAAAGAGATTTTTCTATCTTTCTTTAAGTAATACAGTAGGAGGAGCCGTTTTTGACAGAGGAACGCTGATCTATGGAAGCGGTTTTCGCTGCGGGGAAGTGGGGCATATGACGATCGTTCCGAACGGGGAGATGTGTTATTGCGGAAAGGACGGCTGCTTGGATTCTTATTGTAATGCAAAACGGCTGTCAGAACTTGCAGATGGAAAACTGGAAGATTTCTTTATGGGATTAAAGCAGAAAAAAGAACTATTTGCCAGGGAATGGGAACGATATGCGTCATATCTTGCAATCGCAGTCAATAATATTCATATGGTGCTGGATTGTGACATTATTTTGGGCGGATATGTAGGCAGTTATCTGAGTGATTATATAGGGCAGATCAGGGGTGAAGTATCCAAACGGAATACCTTTGCCGAAGACGGCATGTTTATCCGGGAATGTAATTATAAAACAGGCGCGGCAGCATTGGGCGCGGCGTTATATGTGATCGAGGCGTTTGTAGAACAGATTTAAGGATACAGTTCGATCGAAGATCTGTGAGTTTGAAACTTTCGCAAAACAGAAAAACAGATGAGTGATAACGGTATGAAGAGAAAATTCTTCGTACCGTTTTTTTGCAATGGCGCCCGCTTACAATATCGGAATGTGACTTTTGGAACTTCCGGTGATTGATTGCACATGGAATTTTTTCTTAGCGTTATTGTGATAATTGACAAAAAGAAAAAGTAAAAAATAGTAAAACTAGCTGAAAAAGAAGAATAACAGAGTCTGTCTATTGACAAAATGTGAGATGAAAACTATAATTTAGATACTTAATAAAACTATTTAATAAAGTGATTTACAAAAGGGAGGAAATAAAAATGGATGGAAAAATGAAAGTTGCAGTTATGAATGGAATCGGACAGATGGGATTTGAAGAGAGAGAGATCCCGAAGCCAAAAGCAGACGAGGTGCTTGTAAAATTGGAGTATGTAGGAATCTGTGGTTCAGACCTTCATTATTATGAAACAGGAGCGATCGGCGATTATGTCGTGAAACCGCCGTTCGTATTAGGGCATGAGCCTGGAGGCGTTGTAGTAGAGGTTGGAGAAGACGTTCACCATCTGAAGGCAGGCGACCGTGTGGCGCTGGAGCCGGGAAAGACTTGCGGACATTGTGAATTTTGTAAAGAAGGAAAGTATAATCTTTGCCCGGACGTTGTCTTTTTTGCGACGCCTCCGGTAGATGGAGTATTTCAGGAGTATGTGGCTCATGAAGCGGATCTTTGTTTTAAACTGCCGGAAAATGTAAGTACGCTGGAAGGAGCGTTGATCGAGCCTTTGGCAGTTGGATTCCATGCGGCAATACAAGGAGACGCGCACTTAGGCCAGAAGGCGGTCGTTATGGGCGCAGGATGTATCGGCCTTGTTTCTATGATGGCATTAAAGGCGCGCGGCGTATCGGAAGTATATGTCGTAGATATTATGGACAAACGTTTGGAAAAGGCGATGGAACTGGGCGCGTCAGGAGTGATCAACGGAGCGAAGGAAAATGTGTTGGATCGGGTAAATGAATTGACAAATGGAAAAGGAATGGATCTTGTCGTTGAGACTGCGGGAACAGAAATCACAACAAGGCAGGCGATTCAGATTGCCAAGAAAGGTTCTAACATTGTTTTGGTCGGATACAGCAAAACAGGAGAGATGACATTGCCGATGAGTCTTGTGCTGGATAAAGAACTTACATTTAAGACAGTATTCCGCTATCGTCATATTTATCCGATGGCGATCGAGGCAGTTGCTTCCGGTAAAGTAAATCTGAAAGGAATTGTGACAGATATCTTTCCGCTGGATGAGGTTCAAAAAGCGATGGATTATAGTGTGAATAATAAAGCGGATATTGTAAAAGCAGTGATTAAGATTACGGAAGATTAAAGTTGATAATATGTGCCGACAGCATTTATATGGCAGTGGAGGAAGAGCAATGGAAAATAAGGATACGAATATTAAGATCCCGTTGATCAGTAAGATCGCTTATGGAATGGGAGATGTCGGCTGTAATTTCAGTTGGATGTTTGTAGGTAATTTTTTAATGATTTTTTATACAGATGTGTTTGGGATCAGCATGAGCGCGGTTGCAGGATTGATGTTGTTCTCCAGATTTTGGGATGCCGTTAACGACCCGATCGTAGGAGCGCTGAGCGATAAGACGCATACAAGATGGGGCAGATATCGTCCATGGCTTCTGATCGCGGCTCCGCTGACCGCCCTTATTTTGATCATTTCGTTTTGGGCGCATCCGAACTGGTCGTCAACAGCTAAGATTGTCTATATGGCAATTACATATTGTATTTTAGTTTTGGGTTATACCTGTGTGAATATTCCGTATGGCACTTTGTGCGGAGCAATGACTCAAAATATTGAGGAACGTGCGAAAATCAATACATTTCGTTCCGTAAGTGCGATGATCGCCATCGGAATTATCAATATTATTACGGTTCCTTTTATTTCGTTTCTCGGCAAAGGAAACGATCAAAGAGGATACCTTCTCGTAGCAGTTGTTTACGGATGTATTTTTGCGGCATGTCATATTTTCTGCTTCGCGAAAACGAAAGAAGCGGTGGAAGTTCCGGAAAAACAGAGAATCTCCCTGAAGACGCAGCTTCAGGCGGAGATCCAAAACAAAGCCATATCTGATCGCGGTTGTCGGACAGTTTCTGTTTGGAGTAACTCTTTATGGAAGAAATGCTGACGCGTTATATTATTTTACTTATGTGGAGGGAAATAAAGCGTTGTTCAGTACATATTCGTTATGTATTATTATTCCGTCCATTATCGGAGCGGCCTGTTTTCCGCCTCTGTTCAGACTGACGAATAATAAGGGGCGCTCGGCATCTATCTTTGCATTTATGACAGGCATCAGTATGTTTATGATGTATTTCTTTAGTGTGGAGGCTTCCCCGATCCCGTTTTATATCTTCTCCTGTCTGGCGCAGTTTTTCTTCTCGGGATTTAATACGGCGATTTATGCGATCATTCCGGATTGTGTAGAGTACGGAGAATGGAAGACGGGGCTTCGCAACGACGGATTTCAGTATGCATTTATTTCTCTTGGAAATAAAGTAGGTATGGCTATTGGAACATCGGTCCTGGCTGCGGTTCTGGGAGCTTGCGGATATGCTGCAAATACACAGCAAAATCCGGTTGTTTTGGCGGTGATGAAACATTCCTTTACAACGATCCCGGGAATTTTGTGGGTGATAACGGCAGTTGTATTATTCTTTTACCGTTTGAATAAAAAGTCGTATAATAGGATCGTAAAAGAAATTCAGGAGAGGAAGGGAAAAGAAAATGTATGATGTAGCAGCGTTAGGGGAACTGTTGATTGATTTTATTCAAAACGGAAAGAGCGAACAGGGAAATCTCCTTTTTGAAGCAAATCCCGGAGGGGCTCCCTGCAATGTCCTGGCAATGCTGAAAAACCTGGGATATAAAACTGCTTTTATCGGAAAGGTCGGAGAAGACTCTTTCGGGCGGCTTTTGGCACATACTTTGGAAAAGGCGGGAATAGAAACGAAAGGGCTCTTGTATGATCAGGAAATCCCGACAACACTTGCGCTTGTGCATAACACAGAAGACGGGGACAGAGAATTTTCGTTCTATAGAAATCCCGGCGCCGATGTGATGCTGCGCGAAAATGAGATTCAGTACGATCTCATAAAGGACTGCCGGATCTTTCATTTCGGTTCTTTGTCCATGACATCTGAGCCGGCAAAAACGGCGACAAGAGCGGCGCTTGAGTTTGCAAAAAAGGAAAATAAAATGATCTCTTTTGATCCGAATTTAAGAATGCCGCTCTGGAAAAGTGAAGAGCAGGCGAAAGCGGCGATCTGGTATGGAATCGAACAATGCGATCTATTAAAGATCGCAGATAATGAGATTCAATGGCTGACAGGGGAGTCGGATTTTGATAAGGGGGCAGAACAGATAAAAGCGCGTTCGAAGGTAAGGCTGCTTAACGTTACCCTCGGAAAAGAAGGAAGTATTGCTTATTACAAAGATAAAAAGATCTGTGCCGAACCATTTGTGAATGAACGCACAATCGATACAACAGGGGCTGGAGATACATTTTGTGCATGTATATTAGGCAGTGTTTTAGAGTATGGTTTAGAAGATCTTTCAGATAATATCCTTTATGGAATGCTTCGCAGGGCGAATGCTGCGGCTTCTCTTGTGACAATGAGAAAGGGCGCGATCCGTTCGATGCCGCGTGAAGAGGAGATCAAAGATCTTCTGTATAAAGGTTAAGTATATGTTTTTATGATTTCTTCGGCAATGAACCGTTTGACGATGCAGCGGTCCATTGCCTGTTTTTCTATGTATCGATGTGCCTCGGGTTCGCTCATTTTCAATTCACTGATCAGAATCCATTTGGCTTTGTTGACAAGGCGGATCTCTGCCATCTTTTCTTCGATAGAAGAGGATTTTTTCTCGAATTGTCTCAGTCGTTCTCTGGCGCTTTCCATCCAGCTTAGGGCATAGAGCAGCGTCGGTTTTGATGTTGGTTTCGGTAAGGTGAAGACACCGTATTCGGCAACCTTGTCATGGATCGCGTCATGGATATCGCTTTTTACTAAAAGAAGTACGGCAGACTGCTTGGCGCTGCAAGTGTCGATTGCAAAACGCGTGCCGGCATCGTCAGACAGAGGGGCGTTGATGATGATAAAATCAAAAGTCTTTTCAGCAAGGATACGCTTTGCGGCGCTGACGCTTGATACACTGTGAAGCGGAAAATACCTTGTCTTAGGTAAAAGACCGGTTAGGACAGTGGTAAAACTGTCTGTCGAAGACACAACGAGCGTACTGTAAACACGTTCTTTTAAACTCATTTTGCACCCCTCCTTTGTCTGATTTGTATGATCACATTAATCTTTCATCATTTCGATAAATATTAAGAATCATATCTGGTATATATTGTTTGATAAACCTGCTGTTTGCGGCTTTTATCCATGCTGCCTGAAAATCTCCGGGCAACTGTTCGAATTGTGCAAGAGTATCGGTATCAGCTTTATACAAGTTCATGTCAGCGGGAGCCGGAAGTTCCGGCTTATTTTTCATGCCGTCCAAAACTGCATAGATGATCAGGGCAAATGCCAGATAAGTATTTGCGGACGGATCGGGAGAACGAAGTTCTGCGCGGCAGTATTCTCCGACAGCTGCGGGAACACGGATAAGCTGGGAACGATTCTGTCTGGACCAGGAGATGTATCTTGGCGCTTTGTGGCTGCCGAAACGACGATAGGAATCTTCAGATGGATTTAGAAAGACCGTCATGTCAGCCGTTTTACTTAAAATTCCTGCAATTATATCATCCATATGATCCTGATGGTCGGAAGTTTTGACCGATATATTAATATGGAATCCGGTACCGGGTTTGTTTTCCAACGGTTTCGGACTGAAATCGGCAAACAGTCCGTTGCTTCCGGCAATCGTTCTTACAACGGTCTGAAAAGTCATGACGTTGTCTGCGGCAGTGAGCGGATCTGAATAGCGAAAATCGATCTCGTTTTGTCCGGGGCCTTCTTCGTGATGGGAACTTTCAGGCTGAATGCCCATCTGTTCCAGTGTCAGGCAGACTTCTCTTCGAATATTCTCTCCTTTGTCTTCGGGCGCGATATCCATATAACTTGCTGTATCATACGGATCTTTTGTGGGATTTCCGTTATCATCTAAATTAAACAGATAAAATTCCTGCTCTGCGCCGAAGTAGAATTGACATCCGGCGTCTTCTGCTGTCTGAACTGCCTTTTTTAAAATCGAACGTGTGTCGCATTCAAAGACCGTTCCGTCTGGATAAGTGATGCTGCAGAACATTCTTACGACACGCCCGTGTTCCGGTCGCCATGGAAGAGGCATGAGTGTGTCTGCATCAGGATGCAGGAAGAGATCTGAATTACTTTCATCGCCGAATCCGGCGATAGCAGACGCGTCAATGGCAATGCCGTACTGAAAAGCACGGGGGAGTTCCTGCGGCATGATCGATATATTTTTCTGTTTTCCGAATACATCACAAAAGACAAGTCGGATAAATTTTACATCTTCCTCCTGCACATATTGGATGACCTCTTCTTTTGAATATTTCATAAACCTACCTACTTTCTACTGCAATCGATTGACTGCTGCTGTATTTGAATTCCGGGGACGTTTTATTATCTAATTCGTCACATACATTTGTTTAAACGGATTTTTGCTGTCCGGTGTGATGACTGTAAAAGGAGCGGATAAAAGGTCTTCAATATCAGATCCGAATTCTGTGCAGTACTCGGATAAATAGCCGAGGATTTCTCTGAGATCTTCTTCCTGCGCCGGTCTGGCGGTTACCTGTTTTGGAAAATGGATCTTGTCGCAGTTTCCGCGCAGGAACATTTTGCCGCCGTGCAT